>JAJZYI010000142.1 GCA_021798135.1 Actinomycetes bacterium
CGGTGACCTCCTGCCACGAGATGCCCTGCACGCCGGTGACGGCGCCGATGCCGCCGCCGGCGGCCTCCAGCACCGGACCCTGCTCGATGTGCAGCTCGACGTAGGCGGCGGGCGGCAACCCCGGGCACGGCACCGAGCCCAGGTAGCCGATGCGGTCCAGCTCGGTGCCGAGCCGGCCGCCGTCGATGCCCACGATGTCGTGGGCGGCCTCCAGGGCCATCCCGCCGACGAACACCAGGCTGCCCAGCATGTCGGGGGCGAAGCGGGCGCCCTCCTCGTCGGTGAAGAACGCCACCGCCAGGGGCCGTCGCGTGACCACGCCCGCCCCGGCCAGGACCTCCATGACCTCCAACCCGGCGAGGACGCCGAGGTTGCCGTCGTAGATCCCGCCGGTGGCGACCGTGTCGACGTGCGAACCGCACATCACCGGCGGGCCCGCCTCGCGCCCGGCACGCACCGCGAACACGTTGCCGACGGCGTCGACCGTCACGTCGAGCCCCAGGTCCCGCATCCAGCCGACCACCAGGTCGCGACCGGCCCGGTCGTCATCGCTGAGCGCCAGGCGCGAGCAGCCCCCCCCGGGAAGGGCCCCGACACTGCCGAGCTCCGTGAGCCTCGCCAGCAGGCGGTCGGGCCGGACCCGCAGCCGCTGCCGTTCCTCGGGCGTCGTCATCGCCGCTGCTCGGGCGTCGTCATGGCCTCAACCCTCCGCTGCCGTCGCCAGTTCGCCCGCCGCCACCGCATACCCGCTCCGCCCGTTCCCCGTCTCGCCGGCGCCGTCGTGGACCTGCGGCACGCCGGCGAGCGCCTCGTACAGGCGCCACCGGCTGTCGATGTCCGCCTGCGCCGCAGCGCGAAGCGCCGACCAGCGCTCGCTGTCGGCGTCGGCAAGGTGGGCGAAACGCGTCTCGGAGCCGAACAGCTCGTCCAGCGGCACCGACGGCGCGTGGGAGTCCAGCTGGAACCGGTGTTCGGGTGCCCTGGCGCCCGGGTCGTAGCGGAACAGCGGCCAGTGCCCGGTCCGCACCGCCAGCCGTTGCTGGGCCATCGACCGAGACTCCTCGAAGCCGTGCTCGGGCACACAGCTCGCGTAGGCGACGACGAGCGACGGGCCGGGCCAGGCGTCGGCCTGGAGCAGGGCCCTGACGGTCTGGACGTCGCTGCCGCCCAGGGCCACCTGCGCGACGTACACGTCGCCGTAGCTCATGGCCTGCAGCGCCAGGTTCTTCTTGACGGTCCGCTTGCCGGCCACGGCGAACCTGGCCGTCGCCCCACGCGGCGTGGCCTTCGACGCCTGCCCACCGGTGTTGGAGTACACCTCGGTGTCGAGCACCAGCACGTTCACGTCGCGGCCCGACGCGAGCACGTGGTCCAGCCCGCTGGAGCCGATGTCGTAGGCCCACCCGTCCCCGCCGACGATCCACACGCTCTTGCGGACCAGCTCGTCGGCCACGCTGGCAAGCCGTCGGGCGTCGTCGGCGTCGGGCCCTGCCGCCAGCGCGGCCAGGCGCCGCTTCAGCAGCGCCACCCGCTCCCGCTGGGAGGCGATCCCCGCCTCGTCGCCCTGCTCGGCGCCCAGCAGCTCGCCCGCCAGGCCGTCGCCGATGGCGGGCGCCAGCGAGGCCACCAGCCGCCGGGCCGTCGCGGCCTGGTGCTCCAGGGCGAGGTGCATGCCCAGCCCGAACTCGGCGTTGTCCTCGAACAGCGAGTTCGACCACGCCGGCCCGCGCCCGGCGGCGTCGGTAGCCCATGGCGTCGTCGGGAGGTTCCCACCGTAGATGGAGGAGCAGCCGGTGGCGTTGGCGACGAGGATGCGGTCGCCGAACAGCTGGGTGAGCAGCTTCAGGTAGGGCGTCTCGCCGCACCCCGCACAGGCGCCCGAGAACTCGAACAGCGGCTGCAGCAGCTGCGACGCCTTGACGGTGGCCGGCGACACCAGGCGGCGGTCGATCTCGGGCACTGCCGCGAAGACCTCCCAGTGGCGCCGCTCGCTGCTGCGGTGCTCCTCGACGGGCTGCATGGTGATGGCGCGCCGGGTGCGGTCGCTCTTGTCGTGTGCCGGGCACGCCTCGACGCACACGCCGCAGCCGGTGCAGTCGTCGGGCGCCACCTGGAGCAAGAGCTGCTTGCCGGGAAGGTCGCGGGACCGGAACGCCTTGCGGGGGAGCTCGGCCGGCACGCCGTCGAGGTCGGCAGGGTCGCAGACCTTCATGCGGATCGCGGCGTGGGGGCACACGATGGTGCACTTGCCGCAGTCGATGCACAGGTCCGGCTCCCAGATGGGGATCTCGGCGGCGAGCGACCGCTTCTCCCAACGCGTGGTCCCGGTGGGGAAGACGCCGTCGGCTGGCAGGGCGCTGACCGGGATCCGGTTGCCGTCGTCGGCGAGCAGGCGTGCGGTGACGGTCCGCACGAAGTCCGGGGCGCCCTCGGGCACGCGCCGTCCCCACGACCCGCCCTCGGCCGCACCGGCACCCTTGCCGGCATCCGGGAGGTCGACGGCATCCGGGACGTCGACCCGCCGGAGCCCGTGGAGCGCCCGGTCGACGGCTTCCCAGTTGCGCTCGACGATCCCCTTGCCCTTCTTCGCGTAGCTCTTGGCGACGGACGCCTTGATCGCCTCGGCGGCCCGCTCCTCCGGGAGCAGCCCCGACAGCGCGAAGAAGCACGTCTGCAGCACGGTGTTGACCCGACGCCCGAGCCCGAGATCCCGGGCGAGCTCGTCGGCGTTCACGACCCAGAGGTCGAGGCCCTTGCCTACGATCTGCCGCCGGGTCTCCGCCGGCAGCCGGGGCCAGACCTCGTCGGCACCGTAGGGGCTGTTGAGCAGGAACGTCGCGCCCGGGCGGGCCAGGCGCAGCACGTCGGTCCGCTCCAGGAAGTTGAACTGGTGGCAGGCGACGAAGTCGGCCTGCTGCACCAGGTAGCTGGAGCGGATCGGGTTCGGGCTGAACCGGAGGTGCGAGACGGTCGTCGCGCCGGCCTTCTTCGAGTCGTAGACGAAGTACCCCTGCGCGAACAGGTCCATGCCGTCGCCGACGATCTTCACCGATGCCTTGTTGGTGCTGACCGTCCCGTCGCTGCCGAGCCCGTAGAAGACAGCCTGCTGGCCCTCGAACGGCATCAGGAAGGCCGGGTCGACGTCCAGGCTCGTGTGCGTGACGTCGTCGGTGATCCCGACGGTGAAGTGCCGCTTGGGCGCCGGCCGGGACAGCTCGTCGAGCACCGCCTTGGCCATCGCCGGGGTGAAGTCCTTGGACGACAGGCCATAGCGGCCACCGACGATGCGGGGCATCCCGGCCCACGGCACCTCCCCCGCCGCCATGCCTTCGGCCACGGCGGTGAGCACGTCCTGGTAGAGCGGCTCCCCGACGGCCGTCGGCTCCTTCGCCCGGTCGAGCACCGCCACCGACCGGACCGTGGCCGGCATGGCGGCCAGGAAGGCCTGGAGCGGGAAGGGCCGGTAGAGCCGGACCTTCAGCAGCCCGACGCGCTCGCCGGCGGCCGTGAGCAGGTCGACGGCCTCCTCGGCGGCGCCGGTCCCCGCGCCCATCATGACGATGACGCGCTCGGCGTCGGGGGCGCCCACGTAGTCCACCAGCCCGTAGCGCCGGCCCGTCCGATCAGCCAGGGCGGCCAGCGAGTCCGCCACGATGCCGGGCACTGCGGCGTAGAACGGGTTGGCGGCCTCCCGTGACTGGAAGAAGACGTCGGGGTTCTGCGCCGTGCCCCGCACCACCGGGTGGTCAGGGGTCAGGCCCCTCCCGCGCTGGGCCAGCACGTCGGCCTCGTCCACCACGCCTCGCATGTCCTCGGCCGACAGCAGGTGGATCTTGTTGATCTCGTGCGACACCCGGAAGCCGTCGAAGAAGTGCAGGAAGGGGATCCTCGATCGCAGGGCGGCGGCATGGGCGACGAGGGCGAGGTCGTGGGCCTCCTGGACCGACGACGAGCACAGCAGCGCGAAGCCGGTCGTCCGGGCGGCCATGACGTCGCTGTGGTCGCCGAAGATCGACAGGGCGTGCGTGGCCACGGACCGCGAGGCCACGTGGACCACCGCCGGCGTGAGCTCGCCGGCGAGCTTGTACATGTTGGGCAGCATCAGCAGCAGGCCCTGCGACGAGGTGTACGTGGTGGCAAGGGCGCCCTTGGTCGCGGCGCCGTGGAGCGCGCCCGCTGCGCCGGCCTCGCTCTGCATCTCCACCACCTCGGGTACCGAGCCCCAGAGGTTGGGCTGTCCCGCCGCGCTCCAGCGGTCCGCCATCTCCCCCATCGGCGACGACGGGGTGATGGGGTAGATGGCGACGACGTCGCTGAGGGCGTACGACACGCGGGCCGCGGCCTCGTTGCCGTCGATGCACGCCCACGCGCCGCTCATCGCACCACCTCCCCGGCCACCGGGAGCACCCGCTCGGCGGTCACCGTCATGACCCCACCATGAACGTGCTTGAACTTTTTGTCAAGCTACGCCGGTGGTCACGCAAGTGGGGCGCGTGACGTCAGGTACCATGCGCCCGGTGAGGTGCGCCCGGTGAGGACGGTGCGGCTGGAGTTCACGGTGGAGCCGTTCGAGGAAGGCGTGATCGGCGCCCACGTCACCGCCGCCCTCGACCGCCTGCGGGAAGCGGGCTTCGAGCCGGACGTCGGTCCCTTCGGCAACGCCGTGGAAGGCGAGGCCGAGGCCCTCTTCACCACCATGGCGGCCGCGGCGACGGCGTCCTTCGCGGCCGGCGCCACCGGCATGGTCTTCACCGCACGCGCCGTCGCCACCGACGACGACACGGCGGCGCTGCTGGCGGCCGTGGGCCCCCTCGTCAGGGCGGTCGGCGGCCGGCTGGTCCCGCCGGACGAGGTGGGGCGCGGGGTGGTGCCCCTGACCTGGAAGGGGCAGGTCGTCGCCGGCGTGCGCACCACCGCCCCGAGCGACCTGCGCGACGGCGTGAACAGCCTGCTCCAGCAGCTCGAGGCCGAGCTCGGCGGGCCGCTCGCCAAGCTGAGCCGAGTGGACAAGCAGCGAGCCGTCCGCGTGCTCGACGAGCGGGGCGCGTTCGCGCTGCGCAACGCCGTCGACGAGGTGGCCGACACCCTCGGGGTCAGCCGGGTCACCGTCTACAACTACCTGAACGCCACCCGCGCCGCCCCCCGCAAGCGCTGACGCTCCAGCCGGCGCTCACCCCGCCGGTACCGGGCCGCTCCAGCCGGCGCTCACCCCGCCGGTACCGGGCGCTACAGCCGGCGGAAGAGCCGCTCGGCCTGCTCGGCCGCCTTGGCCCGGACCTCCGCGGCATCGACCCGGGTGGGCTGTCCGTCACGCAGGACCTGCTCGCCGTCGACCCACACGTCCCTGGCGTGCACGCCGGGCGTGAACGCCAGGCGCCACGGATCGTCCACCCCGTCGTAGCTCCACCTGACGGTGTCGCCGGCCGCCTCGGGCACCAGCTCCCAGCCCGCGCCCACCCACGCCCAGGCGTCGTCCGGCGTGGCGTCCAGGCCGGCCTCGCGAGCGCGGACGTAGGCGAGGCGGAACTCCTCGAGCATGTCGCCGCCGATGCCGTCGGTGCCGAGCGCGACCCTCCCCGCGCGGCGGCGGGGGTTGGCGTAGCCCACCGCGTTGTTCATGTTCGACCGCGGGTTGTGGACGAGCGTGCCGGGCAGGTCCCGGTCGAGGTGCACGCCGTGGACGATCAGCCACGAATCGGCGGCGAGCGCCGACAGCCGCCCGGCCGCGTCGAGGTCAACGGCGCCCTCGGCCACGTGGATGTGGACACCGACGCCGAGGTCGGCGGCGAGCCCGGCGCAGGCCTGCAGCGTCTCGTCGCTGCACGTGAACGAGGCGTGCACGCCCACCATGCCCCGCCCGCCGGCCTGCAGGAAGCGCCGGTTCTCCTCGATCCCGCGGCGTGCGCCGACCGGCCCGTGGCGGTCGGTGACGCCGTAGGCGCACACCGAACGCACCCCCACGTCGGCACATGCGGCGGCGATCACGTCCAAGCTGCCCTCGATGGCGGTCGGGCTCTCGTGGTGGTCGATGATGGCGGTGGTGCCGCACTGCAGCGCCTCGAGGGCGCCGAGCATGGCCGACCACCGGATCATCTCCAGGTCGAGCGCCACGTCCAGGCGCCACCAGACCTGCTCCAGGATCTCCAGGAACGTCGTCGGCGCGACCGGGGGCGCGGGCATGCCCCGAGCCAGCGACGAGTACAGGTGGTGGTGGGCGCACACCATGCCGGGGGTGGTGTCGGCCATGACCCCACGATGACGGACCTTGTATAAACTGTCAATGACTGGTCCCGGTCCGCGCGGCCGGTCCCGAGCCGACAGGGAGCGACATGCCGGAGCACGTGCAAGACCGCGAGCCCGCATCCCCGCCGGCGCACGGGCGGCGACGGGGCCGGCGGTGCTGATCCGGGGCGGGCGCGTCGTCGACGTCGCCGGCGACCGGGTTGCGGACGTTCGCACCGGCCCCGACGGCAGGGTCGCCGCCGTCGAGCCGCACCTCGACCAGCACCCCGGCGAGGAGGTCGTCGACGCCAGCGGCCTGCTGGTCGTCCCCGGCGGTGTCGACGCCCACACCCACCTCAACCTGCCGGTCGGCGCGGTCCGGGTGAGCGACGACTTCGCCACGGGCACGGCCGCCGCCGCGGTCGGCGGGACGACCACCGTCGTCGACTACGTCACCGCCTACCGGGGGGAGGACCCGCTCGCCGCCCTGGCCACGTGGCAGCGGTGGGCGGAGCCCGCCGCCATCGACGTGGGCCTGCACATGACGTTCACCGAGGCGGTGCCGGAGTCCGCCGTCGTCGACTGCATCGAGCGGGGCGTCACGTCGTTCAAGCTGTACATGGCGTACCCCGAGACCCTGCAGGTGGACGACGGGGTCATCCTGGGGGTCATGCAGGCGGCCGGGCGCCACGGCGGCCTGGTCACCCTCCACGCCGAGAACGGGTCGGCCATCGAGCTCCTGCGCCACCAGGCGCTCGACGCCGGGCGGTCGGCGGTGATCGAGCACTCGCGCACGCGGCCTGCGATCCTGGAGGGCGAGGCCGTCAACCGGGCCGCGGCCCTGGCCGAGGTGGCCGGCGTGCCCGTGTACATCGTGCACGTCTCGTCGGCGCCGGCGCTGGCCGCCATCCGCACCGCCCAGGAGCGCGGCATCGACGTGGTGGCGGAGACCTGCCCCCAGTACCTGCACCTGAGTGAGGCGTCGCTGTCAGGGCCCGGCGGCGAGAACTTCGTGTGCACGCCGCCGCTGCGGGACCCCTGGCACCAGGAGGAGCTCTGGGAGGGCCTGGCGCAGGGGACGATCCACACCGTGGCCACCGACCACTGCCCGTTCACCGTCACCGACCGGCGGGCGGGCACCCGCGGCCGACCCGAGGGGTTCGCCGACTTCACCGAGATCCCCGGCGGGCTGCCCGGCATCGAGACGCGCCTGGCCCTGGTGTGGGAAGGCGTCGTCGACCGGCGGATCACCGTGGCGGACTGGGTCCGCCTGTGCGCCGAGGCACCCGCCCGCACCTTCGGGCTGTGGCCGGCCAAGGGCTCACTGCAGGTCGGCGCCGATGCAGACGTGGTCGTGTGGGACCCTGCTGCCGAGCAGCGCTTGGCGGCCGCGGCGCTGCACATGCGCACCGACCACTCGCCCTACGCCGGGCGCGTCGCGCGAGGCTGGCCGCGCCTGGTGCTGGCCCGGGGCAGGGCCGTCGCCCGCGACGGGGTCTTCTGCGGGCAGGCCGGCTGGGGCCGGTACCTCCCCCGCTCCCCGCGGCCCGGCGCCGTGGGCTGACCGGGACCCGCGCCAGGGCTGCCACGGCCCGCCTGACGGCGCCACGCGCCGGTGCCTGGGACCCGCCAGGGCTCCGGTGACCGGCGCCGGGCCGCCCGTCTCCGTGCCGCCGGGGTGCGCCGGTCTCCGTGCCGCCGGGGTGCGCCGGTCTCCGTGCCGCCGGGGTGCGCCGGTCACCGTGCCGCCCGGCAGCCGGTCACCGTGCCGCCGCATGGTGCTCCGCCTGGTGGATCGGGCCGTCGCGGTCCCGCAGCGACGGTGCCGGCCGCCCGGCCCGCAGGGCGATGATCTCGGCGACGATGGACACGGCCGTCTCCTCCGGGGTCCGCGCGCCGATGTCGAGGCCGATCGGGGCCATCACCCGAGCCAGGGCGTCGGCCCCGACGCCCTCGCGGCGGAGGCGCTCGACGCGATCGGCGTGGGTCCGCCTCGATCCCATGACGCCCAGGTAGCCCACGTCGGTCCCGAGCGCGGCGACGATGGCCGGCACGTCGAACTTGGGGTCGTGGGTGAGGACGCAGACGGCGTCGCGCCGGCCGAGGGTCGGGCCCACCGCCGCCAGCAGGCGGTCCGGCCGGTCCACCACCACGTCGTCGGCCATGGGGAAGCGCTGCCGGGTGGCGAACACCGCCCGGGCGTCGCAGACCGTCACCCGGTAGCCGAGGACCTTGGCCATCCTGGCGAGCGCGGCGGTGAAG
>JAJZYI010000143.1 GCA_021798135.1 Actinomycetes bacterium
CGGTGGCCCTGACGCCCAGCACCCCGGCGTACAGCTAGGCGTAGATCGTCTCCACGCACACCCGCTCGTCGGCGTCCTCGGCGACCAGATCAGCCCAGATCGCCTCGGGGGAACGCCCCTGGCGCAACTACGACCACCCGGTCCCGCAACGCTCCGGATCCAAGGCGCCGGGCCCGCGGTCGACGCCTGGCGCTCTCAGCCCGCCTCTGCGACGCTGCCGGCCGGTAGTGGTCCCGGCCGCCGCCGGCCGCCACCTCGCGGGCGACCGTGGTCGGATGCCGACCCACCCGCCGGCCGATCACCGCCCACGCCACACCCCGATCCTCCATCAACGCGACAGCGATCTCCTCGCGTTCATACAACGACAGCGGCAAGCCTGGCATCCTGGTGTCTCCAGCGGTCGGTGGCGGTCATCAGCACCGGCCATCATGACCGGGACCGTGCACCGACCGCTGGAACTCGCCCAGCTCACCGGGTTCGCCATTGCCGACGGTGGTACCTCGCAGATCGCCGTCCACTACCACCGTCCCCGATGGGAACGTCCACGCGCGCGCTATCACGAACTCCCAGGCCACGAGCGCCATCCTGCTCCTCCTGGTCGCCAGGTGCACCTGCAGCGGTGGTGCAGCAGTGCCCAGGTCCAGGCCAATGGGGACATCGCCCGGGCGAGGTTGGCTGGGTCTCTCACCGACAACGGAGGCCTGCCATGTCCACTGCCGAGACGGTCAACGTCGCTGTCGAGCCAGCCGGTTCAGCTGCCCGCCATGATGCGGAAGGCGCTGCAGCCGCATTCCTGGCGCGCTATTCCGGTCCAACGCTCGAGGCCTACCGCTACGACCTGCGGTCCTTCTTCCAATGGGCGGCTGACGTGAAGCTCGACGTCCTGCGTGCCACCCGCCCGCACATCGAACTGTTCCGAACCTCCTTGGAGACCAGGGGTCTTGCTCCGGCGACGATCGACCGACGGCTGTCCACGGTCTGCGGCTTCTACCGCTTCGCCCACATCGACGGGCGAATCGGCTCCAACCCTGCCCAATATGTCCGTCGCCCCACGGTTCATGGTCCCGAGGGGCGGGGGCTGGATCGCTCGGAGCTGGGGCGGTTCCTCTTCGCCGCCGAGCACTTCGACCACGCCCATGTGGCCCTCGCCGTCCTCCTCGGCCTCAACGGCCTGCGCGTCAGCGAGGCGTGCGGCACCAACGTCGAGGACCTGGGCTTCGACCGCGGGCACCGGACCCTTCGGATCATGGGCAAAGGATCCAAGCCCGCCATCATCCCCCTCGTCCCGCGCACGGCCCGGATGGTCGACCTGGCCGTCGGCGAACGGACAGCGGGCCCGATCCTCCGCCGAGCTTCCGGCGAGCGCCTGGACCGCCGCACCGCGCATCGCTGGGTCCGCTCGATGGGGCGCCGCACCGGACTCGGCCACGTCCACCCACACATGCTGCGGGCAGCGTTCATCATGGCGGCACTCGACGCCGGCGTCCCCCTCCGAGACGTCCGACTCGCCGCTCGCCATGCCGACCCCCGGACGACCACCGTCTACGACCACCGACGCCAGGGACTCGACCGCCACGCCGCCTGCGTCGTCGTCGCCTTCGTCAGCGGAGGGTAAGCAATCCCCAGCGGCGGCGGCACGACGACCACCCGGTCGCCAGCGCTCGCCGCGGCTGCGAAACGCCAAGCCCCACAGGATTGTGGCTTGCACAAATAGGCTCTTCGGTGCCACGATGACGGGGTGAAGCCGGTCCGGTTCACCCGAAGCAGCCGAAAACACCGGATCGGGCGCGCCAGCGCCCACCACGTCATCGCCACCGTCCCCGCCGAAGTCGACCACGACGAAGACACCGGAGCCGACCTGCTGACCTGGATCGGCGACGACGAACGCGGCCGCGAACTCGAGATCGTCGCCGTCGACCGACCCGACTGCATCCTCGTCATCCACGTCATGCCGACGCACTATCGGAGGAACAAGCCATGACCTCCCGCAAGAAGATCACCCCAGGCCCCGTCGGAGCCGACGTCGACCTCGAACACGACGACGTCCGCCTCCCCGACGGCAGCCGGCTCACCGACAAGCGGGCCGCCGCCCTCGCCCAGCGGACCCTCGCCCGTCGCCGCGGCCGGCCATCGGTCACCGGCGACCAGTCCCACACCCCCAGCCTCACCGTCCGAGTCAGCCCCACCACTCGAGCAGCCCTCGAAGCGATCGCTGCCGCACAAGGCCGCCGCCTCGCCGACATCAGCCGCGAAGCCTTCGAGGAGTACATCCGCCGCCACGCCAGGTGACACCGCCAACCCCAAGGCGACCACACCAACAGAAGCAGCTGTCCCCGAACCTCGCCGCCCGCGTGGCACCACCGCGCCCCCGAACGCCGGGAGCGGGCGGTGAGCATCGAGGTGGTTCGAGCGGTCTGGGCACCCCCTACGTCGCCACGACCCCCAATCCCAGCGCTCGAGCGGCAGCGGCCAGGGAGGCGTCGAAGGTGGCCACCTGCCCGTTCACCTGCTCGGCCGCGAGCAGCACACAGCAGTCCGGCATCTTGAGACGGGTCGACGCCCGCAGACCGGCAAGGCGCGCGGGAGCGTTCGCGTCCAGACCGACACCATCGATCCCGAGCTGCGACAGGGCGGCCATCGCCACCTCGAGCTTGCCGGTCCGGGTCGGTCCGACGAGCACTTCTGCCAGCGTCAGCCGGCTGGCCGACAGAGGGGTTGCGCCGGCTGCCTCGAGGAGGACCTCGGCCCGGGCGTGATGGGCGTCGTCGGCGTCGAGGTGGGCGATCAGAACCGATGCGTCGATGACGATCACTCGGGCCAGTCCTGGCGCAGCTCCTCCAGGTAGCCGGGACCGTAGACCCCGGTGAGCAGACCGCTCGTGCGCCGGAGCGTCTCCCTGCGTTCTGCCGCCACCTTGTCGGCGGTCTCGCCCAGGGCCCGGTAGCCCTCGCCGAGGAGGCGGAGCACCAGCTTGGCGCGGCTGTCCCGGTCCTCCGGCCAGCGCTTCGCCGCGGCATCGAGGGCTCGGGCGACCTCGTCGGTCTCCGTGATGACGTGACGGGGACGGGTGGTGGGCACGCACCCAAGTGTAACACCTTGCCGTGAGTGCAGCACCGCAGGACAGCCCCGGCTCGGCGCACCACTCCCGGCGCGACAGCGGCACGGGAGGCGCCGGCGAGCAGCGCGATGCCCACGGGCCACAGGTCGAGGTGAACGCACGTGGCGGCAACGACGGCGCCGGACACCGGCAGGGTGGGCCGCGACGGGCATGATGACGCTCCTGGCGCGCTGGCAGGGCAGTCCGGCCACCTGCAGCCGCTCGCGCAGCAACGCCGCTGCCGGCGCCGTCAGCCGGTACGGCCTGCGACGATCCTCGGCCGGCAGGGGTTCGACGAGCCCTTCCTCCTGGAACCTCCTGGAGCCGGGCCAGCACGCCGCAGAGAGTGCCTGGTCCGAAGCGCACGCCGCTCGTCGCCTCGATGTCGACGATGAGCGCGCAGACGTCCCGACCGCCGGGTCACGGGCGTGTCCGGTTCGCCGCCGGCGCGCCCTGGGGCCACAATTGCCGCCGTGGACGCGGACGGCCTGGTCCGGGAGCTGGCGGACCGCTTCCGGGCCGTCGTTCCCCCCGGTTTCCGTGTCGCCGTCGGGTCCGGCGGCGTCGTGCGGTTCTCCTGCGACGAAGGGCGCTTCCCCGGGCAGCTCGGCGACTTCCAGCCCGGGACGGCGGGCACCCGGCTCCGGAGCAACCTCGTCGACGTGCCCGGCTCCCCGGTCGAGCGCGTGGAGGCGGCGGCCAGGCAGGCGCTCGACGACCGCCAGGACTACGTGGACGAGGTCTCCCACCAGCCGTGGCCGGGGGTCCGCCGCCCGCCCAGCGCTCGGGCCCAGGTCCGCCGCGGGCTGCTCCACTGCTGGTACGAGGACGGCGACGGGGTCGTGCTCGAGCTCGACCCGGTCCCGCTCGGCGGGCTCCTGTCACCCGTTGGGGACGCGTAGCCGCCTTCCGGCGCGCGCCCCGTCCCCCACCGCCTGTCCGCCGGGCCCGCCGGCGTCCCTCGACCGCACCGGCCAGGACGCCCCCCAGCCCCGGCGGCACCTGCCGACGGGGCCGCCGGGCGCCGTCGGGTGCCGGCCCTCAGGCGTCGCGACCGGCAGCCGGCGCCGCCGCGCCCGCCGCCACCCGGCGAGCGCGCAGCTCGGCGGCGACGTCGTAGTCGTCGTAGTCCGAGGCGGTGTCCGCTCCTCCGTCGAACGCGAGCAGCCCGGCCCGCTCCCACTCGCGCCGCAGCCACCCGTCGTTGGCGTCGAGGAGGCCGAGCTTGCGGACGTTCGGCACGAGCTTGGCGTAGAACGCCTGCACGAACTGCCCGGCGAACCCGGGGCCCGTCGTGGCCATCGCCTGCTGCAGGTAGGGCAGCACCTCGGGCAGTGACAGCCCGAGCCGCTCCCAGACCTCGGGCGTGGTCGCCCGTGCCCGGCTGAACAGCGTGCTCTCCGCCAGGAACTGCTGGCGCTCGAGCAGCTCCGCCGCGGTCAGCTGGGCGTAGTGCTCGGACAGGCTGACCACCCCGAAGGCGACGTGGCGGGCCTCGTCGGCCATGACGTAGCGCAGGATCCGGGCGAGCAGCGGCTCGCTGACCGTGCGCCGCAGCTCGCCGAAGGCGGCCAGGGCCAGGCTCTCGATCACGATCTGCATGCCCAGGTAGGCGATGTCCCACCGGCTGTCCTGCATGAGCGCGGTGATCTGCGCCTGGAGGAACGGGGTCATCGGGTACGGGTCGCCGATCTTGGTGGCGAGGTAGCGGGCGAACACCTCGGTGTGCCGGGCCTCGTCCATCGTCTGGGTCGACGCGTAGTACTTGGCGTCGATCCACGGCACCGTCTCCACCAGCTTCGCCGCGACGATCATCGCCCCCTGCTCGCCGTGCATGAACTGGCTCAGCCGCGCCTGCAGCAGCTCCACGCCGAGCCGGCGGAGCTCCCGCTCGCCCCAGGCGGCCAGGGGCGAGCCCGGGATGGTGGCGGCCACGCGGAAGACGGGCGGGACGCCCGCGTCGCCCATGTCCGCCACCAGCCGCTCGGGGTCGACGTCGGTCGACCAGTCGAGGTCGGTCTCGCTGTTCCACTGCGCGGCCATCGCCTTGCCGTACAGGGTCGCGAGCTGGGGCCGCTCTCGTTCGTAGCGCCAGGTGAAGATCCGGGGCGCGTGGTCCTCGACGAGCGCGACGGTGGCCGCGACCTCGTCCGCACCGGGCTCGGCGTCGGGCGCCACCGGCCCCGCCGGGCCGTGCTCACCGCTGCGGTGCTGCACCCGGGGCCTCCTGTCGCTCGGCATGGCGCCGCCGAGCCGCTGCAGACACGCCACGGCGACGGCCGCGTCGGTCCGGCGACGCCCTCGCGAGCAGCGTAGCGCCGGGCCCGGCACGGGGCCGAGCGCGCCGGCGGGGCCCGCGAGGGCCCCGCCCGTGTCCGTGCGCTACCGGTCCGCCGGCCCCCGGGACGCTCCCGACCGCCCGCAGAAGGCCGGCCGGGAGCGGGTCAGGCGGCCGACCCGAGCGCCGCGGCGTCCGTGCCGCCGGCCACCACCGGGATGCGCCGCGGCTTGGCCGCCTCGGCCACCGGCACGACCAGGCGGATGACGCCGTTGGCGGCGGTGGCGGCCACCTGGTCCAGCGCGTAGCGCCGGCCGAGGCGCAGCCGGCGGGTCACCGAGCCGCCGGACCGCTCCGACAGCACGGCCTCGGCGCCCTCCTCCTCCGGCACCCGCCGCTCCAGCCGGATGACGAGCTCCTCGCCGTCCGCCACGACCTCGACCGCCTCGGGGTCGACACCGGGCGCGTCCACCTCCACCACCACCTGGTCGCCGTGCCGCCACACGTCGAGCGCACCGAACGAGGCGCGCGCCCGCGGCAGCACGACCCCGGCCTGCAGGTCCCGGAACGGGTCGAACCCGAACACCATGGAGCACCACCTCCTGCCCGAAGGCTCCTCCGGCCGGGATCCCCTTGGATCACCGGCTGAACCATCATGTTTGTTGACACTATAGCACTCAGTTTTGTTCCATGCATCACCACCATGGTCGAGTACGGCGCTGCGCTGCACCAGACCGCGGGTCCGCGGCGATGCAGGTGCACCACGACATGCCGCACCGGCAGGCACCGACGGCCGCCGGGCACCGCGTCGACCGCCACTCGGGCCCTGGGTACCGGGCTGCGCCCCTCGCAGGCGCGCACGGCTGCCGGTGCCCCGAGGGGGGTGGTGGCCCGTCCGGGGGGTTTCCCGGTGGACGGCCCGGTAGCTCGGCTGGCGGGGCCCGGTCAGCACGGACCGCGCCCCGACCCGACCGCCGTCACCGCTCGAACCCCGCGTCCCACCCGCTCCACGACCCGGCTGGCAGCCCCGTCGTGGCCGTGACGGCGGTGGGCCTAGGCGCGCCTTCGCCTGCCGACGCGCTTCGCCACGCCGGCGATCGACCCTCCTGCCAGCCCCAGGAGGGCGCCCGCCACCATCGCCGGCATGCCGAGCTCGAGCAGGGCGAACGGGGCGGTCGCCGGGTGGACGACGAGCCCGATGGCCAGCCCGGCACCGGACCCGACGGCGCCGAGCACCCCAGCGCCGACGGCCGCCCACCGCAGCGGAAGGGGAGCCGACGGCGATCCGGTCGCACCTGGCCACGCACCAGGCCCAACCGTTCGGTCGCACGCCGACGGCTCCCGCCGCCGGCCTCCGCGGTCCCCGTCCTCCACCTGGCCTCCTTCAGCCGCCGAACGCCAGCCCACGCCAACCGGCGGAGGCGCCTGCCTCTGCCAGGGGTTCGCGCCGCTCCCTCCGCCCAGCTCCACCGACAGCGGTCGGCGACGCCGAGGCCACGCGGCGGCGTGGGCTACCTGCTTCTCCCGCAGGCGGGCCCGCTCGGTTGCCCGCCGACGTGGCGGTCAGCCCACCGCCCCGGCCGCACGCGCCCGAAGCAGCTCGAGCGCCTGGTCGGCGTGCGACGAGAACCGCAGCTCGGAGGCGAAGGCGCCCAGCACGGTCCGGTCACGGTCGATCACGAACGTGGCCCGCCTCACCGGGCCGAGACGGATCCCCCCGGTCACGCCGAACGCGCGGGCCACCACCCGGTCGGGATCGGAGAGCAACGGGTAGTCGAACTCGTGCCGTTGCGAGAAGCGGTGCTGCTTGTCCACCGGGTCGGCGCTGACACCGACCCGGGTTGCGCCCACGGCGGCGAACTCGGCGGCAAGGTCCCGGAAGTGGCAGGACTCCCTGGTGCAGCCGTAGGTCATCGCCGCGGGATAGAAGAACAGCACCACCGGGCCGCCGGCCAGCAGCTCCGTCAGGCGGCGCGGCCGGCCGTCCTGGTCCTGCAGCTCGAAGTCGTCGACCCGGTCCCCCGCCCCCACCATGCCCGCGACGCTACCGGGGTCGACCACCTCTGTCGACGGGCCGTCGAGGCCGGTCCCGAACCGCTGGCACAGGCGGGCGGAGCCGGCGGGGCGGGCGGAGCCGGCAGGCGGGGGGCCGCCGAGCAGGCGGACAGTCGGGCGGATGGCCGCCGCCTACACCGCCTTGCGGAACGCCCGGACGGCCATCGGCACGAAGAACGCCGCGATCCCGACCATCCAGGCGACCGCCTCGACCGTGCGCAGGCCCGCCGGGCCACCGAGCGCCAGGGCGCGCATGGCCTCCACCACCACGGTGACGGGGTTGGCCCTCGCCACGGGCTGCAGCCAGCCCGGCAGGGTGACGATCGGCACGAACGCCGCGCTCACGAAGCAGACCGGGAACAGCGTCGTGAGCCCGATGGTCATGGCCAGCTCGGGGGAGCGGGTGCGGATGCCGAGGTAGGCGGTGCCCGACGAGGCGACCAGGCCGAACGCCAGGGCCACGGCCACCATGCCGAGCGCCGGCCCGGCCCCGTTCACGAAGCGGAAGCCCACGGCCGTGCCCACGCCCACGATCACCGCCACCACCACGACCGACTGCAGTGTGTCGGTGAGCAGCCGCCCGACGAGCACCGCCGAGCGCGCCACGGGCAGCGAGCGGAGCCGGTCCACCATGCCGGACCCGATGTCCTCGGCCAGGCCCACCGCTGTGTTCATCGACACGAACGCCATGGTCTGGGCCACGATGCCCGGCAGCAGGAACGACACGAAGTGGTGGCCGGGGACGGCGAGCGCCAGGGCGCCGCCGAACACGTAGCGGAACATGGCGACGAACATGAGCGGCTGCAGCACCAGGGATGCCACCGCCGGGGGCTGGCGGACGAAGCGGACGACGTTGCGCCACGCCACCATGCCCCAGTCGGTGAGCACGCCGCGCACCTCCGCCACCAGCGGTCGCCCGGCAGGCCGCCGCCCGCCCGCCTCACCGGCGGCCGCACCGCCCGCAGCACCCGCCGCCGCACCGCCCCTCCGCGAGCCCGCGGCACCC
>JAJZYI010000144.1 GCA_021798135.1 Actinomycetes bacterium
CGGCGCCCCGGCGGGCGGTGCGGATGGCGCCCCGGCGGGCGGTGCGGACGGCATCCCGGCCGGGAGCGCGGGGACGACGGGCGTCCGCTGGCTCATGTCGTCCGACGTCTGCAAGCACTGCAGCCGCGCCGCCTGCCTGGACGTCTGCCCGACCGGCGCCCTGTTCAGGACGGAGCTCGGTGCCGTGGTCGTGCAGCGTGACGTGTGCAACGGGTGCGGCTACTGCATCCCGGCCTGCCCGTACGGCGTGATCGGCCAGCGCCCGGGGGACGGCCGGGCGTGGAAGTGCACGCTGTGCAGCGACCGGCTGGCCGAGGGGCTCCGACCGGCGTGCGCGACGGCGTGCCCCACACGGTCGATCCAGTTCGGCCCCCTCGACGAGCTCCGGGAGCAGGCCGCCCGGCGCCTCGCCGAGCTGCACGGCGCCGGCGTCGCGGCCGCCCGGCTGTACGGGCACGACCCCGGCGACGGGGTGGGCGGGGCCGGCGCCTTCTTCCTGCTGCTGGACGAGCCGGAGGTCTACGGCCTGCCGCCCGACCCGGTCGTCACCACGCGGGACCTGCCGGCCATGTGGCGCCGGGTGGCGCTCGCAGCGACTGCCCTGGCCGGTGCCGGGCTGGCCGCCTTCGCGGGGCGGCGGCGGTGAGCCCCCGCCGGCGCGGGGGCGAGCAGCCGGTGGTCCCCGAAGCCAGCTTCGGCTCCTACTACGGACGGCCGGTGGTCCGGGCGCCGGTGTGGCGGTCACCGGACATCCCCGGCTACCTGTTCCTCGGCGGGCTGGCGGGGGCGTCGTCGGTGCTCGGCGCGGGGGCGTCGGTGACCGGCCGGCCCGGCCTGGCACGCGCCGCCAAGCTGGGAGCGGCGATCGCCACGGCGGCCGGTGGGGTCGCCCTGGTGCACGACCTGGGGCGCCCGGCCCGGTTCCTCAACATGCTCCGCGTGCTCAAGCCGACGTCGCCGATGAGCGTCGGGAGCTGGATCCTGTCGGGCTACGGCGCCAGCACCGCCCTGGCCGCGGCGGCGGACGTCACCGGCCGTGCCGCGGCGCTCGGGAACCTGGCCACCGCCGGCTCCGCCGTGCTCGGCCCGTTGCTGGCCACCTACACGGGCGCCCTCCTGGCGGACACCGCCGTTCCCGCCTGGCACCAGGCGCACCGCGACCTCCCGCTCGTGTTCGCGGCCTCGGCTGCGGCCGCTGCCGGCGGCCTCGGTCTGGCGGCCGCGCCGCTCGCCGAGAGCGGCCCGGCGAGGAGGCTGGCCGTCCTCGGCGGCGCCGCCGAGCTGGCCGGCTTCGCCGCCATGCGGGCCCGGCTGGGGGACGTGGCCGAGCCGTACGGCACGGGCCGGGCCGGCACCTACCGTCGGGCTGCCGAGCTGCTCGGAACGGTGGGCACCGCGGGCGCCGCGCTCGCGGGCGGGCGGAGCCGCTTGGTCGCCGCCGCCTCGGGGCTGTCGCTCGTGGCGGCGTCGGCGGCCACGCGGTGGTCGGTGTTCCACGCCGGCGGGCAGTCGGCCGCGGATCCTCGCTACACGGTCGAGCCGCAGCGGCGCAGGCTGGCAGGGCGACCGGCCGGCGACGCGGCGTCGTAGCGGGACCGGTCCACGGCCGAGCGCGAGCGGCGCCCGCGGGCCGGCGCGTCGTCGCCGGCGGCGAGGCGGCCCGCTGTCGGCTGCAGGGCGGCGCCTGTTGGGCTCCCCGCGGTGACGGCGCTCACCCGCCTGGCCGGCGGCCCCACGCCGTGACCAGCGGCGGCTGCGCCAGGTCGAGCTGCCCGGCGGCCACGGCGCGCAGGTGGTCGTCGATCTCGGCCTCCGTGGCGACCCCCCGCCGGACGAGCTCGTCGCGCAGCATCGCGACGGTGGCCGACTCGATGGTGGCGCACGCCGTGACCGACAGCGGGAGGTAGGCGTCCGCCTGGACGTCGCGCAAGCCCAGCTCCCGCAGCCGGCGCGGCAGGGTGCGACCGAAGGCCAGGTCGGCGCCCCGCTCGGCCAGCAGCGCCCGGAAGCCCTCGCGCAGCCGGTTGGCCAGGTCGTCGGCTGGACCGGCCGGGTCGAGCGAGCTGCGCGGCTGCAGGCCGGGATCCGCGTCCTCCACGACGAGCCAGCCGCCGGGACGCAGCGCGCCGGCCATCGCCCGCAGGGCGGCGGAGCGGTCGGGCAGGTGCACCAGGAGCAGCCGGGCGTGGACGAGGTCCAGGCCGAGCGCCGGCGGACGCTCGGTGGTGACGTCGTGACGGAGCACCGTGACGTTGGGCTCGGTGATCCCGGCCAGCCACGTCACGTCGACGTCGGTGGCGACGACGTGGCCGTCGGGGGCGACGCCCGACGCCAGCCAGCGCGCCACCGACGGGCCACCGGCGCCGACCTCCCAGCACCGCCACCCGGGCTGCAGCCCGACGCGGGCGAGGTGGTCCCTGGTCCAGCCGTCGAAGACGGCGGCCAGCGCGGCCATCCGCTCGGCGGCACCCGGAGCCGTGCCGCCGAGCAGGTAGGCGGGCCGGTCGGGGGGCGCGTGCGGTCCGGGACCGCCCGCCGATCCGCCGGCGTGCCCGGCGGCACGGGGCTCACCGGGTCCGGCGCTCACGGGCGCGCCGGGTCCCCGCCGCAGAGCGCCGCCAGGGCGCCGGGGTACGGCGGGCGGGCGACGCCGCGCTCGGTCACGATGGCGTCGACGAGGGAGGCCGGCGTCACGTCGAAGGCCGGGTTCCACACGGCGGTGCCTCGGGGGGCGGTGTCGTGGCCGGCGGTCCGGCGCACCTCGTCGGGGTCCCGCTGCTCGATGGGGATGGCGGCTCCGTCCGGGCACTCCAGGTCGATCGTGTCGACTGGTGCGGCGACGAGGAAGGGGACGCCGTGGTGCCGGGCCAGCACGGCCAGCTCGTAGGTGCCGACCTTGTTGGCCACGTCCCCGTTGGCGGCGACGCGGTCGGCGCCGACGACGCAGCAGTCCACCTCGCCGGCCGCCATCAGCGCGCCGGCGGCGCTGTCGACGATCAGCGTGGCGGGAATGCCGAGGCGCCCCAGCTCCCACGCCGTGAGCCGGCTGCCCTGCAGCACCGGCCGGGTCTCGCGCACCCACACGGAGGGCGATCGGCCAGAGCGGTGCGCGCTGCGCACGACGCCGAGGGCGGTGCCGTAGCCGGCGCAGGCCAGGGCACCGGCATTGCAGTGCGTGACGATGCGGGCGCTGTCGGGGAGGAGGGCCGCGCCCAGGTCGCCGATGCGGCGGTTGCGCTCGACGTCCTCGGCCACCATCGCCAGCGCCTCGGCCAGCGGGTCCGCTGCCGACAGTGCCCGGCGGGCGCCCCGGGCCAGGTTGATGGCGGTCGGGCGCGTGGCCTCGAGCCGGGCGGCGGCCCGGGCCGGGTCCTCGCCGGCCCGGACGGCGAGCGCAACGCCGAACGCTCCGGCCACGCCCAGGGCCGGGGCACCGCGCACGACCATGGTGCGGATGGCGGTGCACATACTGCTCGCCGACGTGACCCGCTCGAACCGCACCAGGCCGGGCAGGGCGCGCTGGTCGAGCAGCACCACGGCGTCCCCGTCCCATGCCACCGTCGGCGGCAGGCCGCGGGCGCCGTGCGCCGAGAGCTCCCCACCCTCGGTGGCGGGTGTCGCTCCCGCTGCGTCGGCCGGGCTTCGGTCGTTGGCGGTCGGCGGGGGCACGACGGCCATCGTACGAGCGCCGCCGTGCAGCCGGGCGGAGCCGCCGTGCTGTTGGGGCGGATAGGTGCTGTTGGGGCGGATAGGTGCCGTTCGGCCCTAGTGGGGGGCGCGGCTCGCACGGTCGAATGACCCTGCCGTCGCGGTCGGGGGGTGGGCAGCGTGCGGGCCGGTCCGGGCCCGTGCTGCCGGGCCTGGGGCCGGTCGGCGCGCAGCGGGGCGTTCCCAGCCAGGAGGGCACATGCCGGCGAACGAAGCAGCAGGCGAGCAGCACGCTCGAGTGGACGCACGCGGACGCGGTGGCCGTCCGGTGGCGGCGCCTGACGGGGGCGCCCCGACGGGTGTCGACGCCATCATCGACGACCTCCGCCACATCGCCGCCACGCTGCCAGCACAGCAGCCGGACCCAGCGGACGGGCTGGTGTGGGCGGCGTACGACGCCGCGCTCTCGGGCCTGTACGGCGTCATCGTCGCGCTCGGCGAGGTCCAGCGGCTGTCCCGCTCGGCTGAGGCGCCGTCGGTGCCCGTGGAGCGCCGGGTCCGGCCCCGTGCGGGCGCGTGGCGTGAGGTGCCGGGCCGCACCGCGGCGGTGCGCCGGCCGCCCGCGATCGCCTGACCGGCACGGGTGGGGCGACCCTGCGCGGGTGGGGCTGCCCGGTGGGGTGACCCCTGCGCGGGTGGGGCTGCCCGGTGGGGTGACCGAGTCGGGCCGCCGGACGCTCTCGGCGGGCGGCCGCGCGCGGAGACCTCGCCGCTAGGGGCGCGCGTCAGCCAGCTGGCCTCCGTCGGGTGGGTCTTCCACAACCGCGACCCGGCGCCGGACCATCCGGCCATGGGCGCGCGTCAGCCAGCTGGCCTCCGTCGGGTGGGTCCTGCCCGCGTGCCCCGGTGCCGGAGCCGGTCGGCGGGCCCGTCGACGACTGGGCTCTGCGGGCCGTCCCCGAGGGGGCCGGTGGCGGCTGCCGCGGGCCGTTCCCGAGGGGCGGCGGACGCACTCGGTTCGACGCTCGGCCCGGGCCGATCCTCCGGGCCCGGCGGGGCCGCCCGGGCCGGGAGCGCCACCAGGACGACGGCGGCGGCCGCGCCCACGACCACGGCAGCGACCGTCATGGCGAGCGTCATGCCCGACACGAAGGCCTGGCGGGCCGCGGTCGCCAGCGCGTGGCCGAGCACGCCGCCGATGGTGGCGGCGACGGCCAGCGCGCCGCCGAGCGAGCCCAGGATGAGCTGGTGGACCGATGCCGGCATGGCGTGGTGGGCGAGGTCCGGTCCGAGCAGCGCCTCGTAGCGGGTGTTGAGCAGGCTGCCCATCACGCCCACGCCGAGGGCGCCGCCCGTCTGCAGCGCGGCGCCGTTGGTGGCGGACCCCACGCCCGCCTCCCCGACCGGCACCGACCCCATGACCGATTCGGTGGCGGGGGCGAAGGCCAGGCCCGTCCCGGTGCCGATCAGCAGGAAGGCCGGCAGGGCGTCGAGGTAGGTGCCGTGCACGGTGACCTGCGCGAGCAGCGCCAGGCCGACGGTGATGAGGACCATGCCGGCGAAGACGACCGCCTTCGTCCCCACCGCCCGCACGACCAGGCTCGACAGCGGGGCGACCACGAGCAGGATGCCGGCGATGGGCGCCACGCGCAGGCCCGTCTGCAGCGCGCTGTAGCCGAGGGAGAACTGGAGGTACTGCGTCAGCAGGAACAGGCCCCCCATCAGCGCGAAGAAGACGAGGCCCATGGCGCCCACGGCGGCGGAGAAGCGGCGGGACCTGAAGAACGACAGGGGGAGCATCGGGTGCGCCGACCGGCGCTCCCAGACGACGAACGACGCCAGGACCACCACGGCGGCGCTCATCGCACCGAGCACGATCGGTGACTCCCAGCCCCGCGAGGGGGCGTCGATCACGCCCCACAGCAGCAGTGCCATGCCGCCGACCGAGAGCAGGCTGCCGACGGGGTCGGGTGGCTTGCTCGCCGGGTTGCGTGAGTTCGGGACGAGCGCGGCGGCGACCGGCAGCGCGACGATCACGATGGGCACGTTGACCAGGAACACCGATCCCCACCAGTAGTGGGCGAGGAGCCACCCGCCCGCCACGGGGCCGATGGCCACCCCCAGCCCGCTCGTGCCGGACCAGATCCCGATGGCCCGCGCCCGCTCGCCGGGCTCGGTGAAGAGGTTGGTGAGGATCGACAGGGTCGAGGGCATCACCGCCGCGCCGCCGATGCCCATGAAGGCCCGGGCGGCGATCAGCCGCGAGGGGTCCGCCGAGAAGGCCGACGCGGCGGAGCCGGCAGCGAACACGGCGAGGCCGGCCATGAGGACCCACTTCCGCCCGACGCGGTCGCCCAGGCTGCCCGCCACCAGCAGCAGGCCGGCGAACACGATCGAGTAGGCGTCGACGATCCACTGCAGCTCGCTCGACGAGGCGTGGAGGTCGCGCACGATGTCGGGCAGGGCGACGTTCAGGATCGTGTTGTCGAGGCTGACGACCAGCAGGCTCACGCACAGCACGCCCAGCACCGCCCACCGGCGCCGGCCGACCCCGGCGTGCGCCGGGCGGCCGGCAGGCGTCGCCGGCGTGCCCGCGCTCATGGCGACCTCCCGTGCGTCGCGCCCCCTCCGGGCGGCCCCCCCGCCGGCGTGGTCCCGGTGCCGGGCGGCGGGCCGCCGCGTCGTGCCTGCTCCTCCTCGGCGGCGGCCCCGAGGTAGACGAAGGCGCCGATGAGCACCAGCCAGATGTCGACGACCAGGCCGGCGACGATCATGGCGACGGCGAGAACACGGGCGACGTCGGCGGCGATCCTGGTCGCGGTGGCCCGGTCGTGTCGGCGGGCCAGCGCAGCGCGTAGGACCCTGCCCCCGTCCATGGGCAGTGCCGGCAGGAGGTTGAACGCCGCCAGCAGGGCGTTGAACCAGCCCACCCGGGCCGGCCACGACCCGCCGAGCAGGGTCGGCGGCCACACGTCGGCGCCGGCCGCCGCCCCGGCTCCGAGCGCCGCCGCGGCGAGCACGGCGCTCGTGAGCGGCCCGACGATGGCCACCGCCAGCTCGTCCTGCGGGCGCTCGGGCAGGTCGTGGAGGCGCGAGATCCCGCCGATCGGCGTGAGCAGGACGTCGTCGACCCGGGCACCCCGGCGGCGCGCCACGACGCAGTGCGCCAGCTCGTGCAGCAGCACCGAGCCGAAGACCACGGCGAGCCAGGCCACCCCTGCGGCGGCGGCGCCGACGCCCCGGCCGGCCCACACGATGACGGCCACCAGGACGAGGAAGGTCCAGTGCAGCCGGATGTCGATGCCCAGGACCCTCGCCACCCGGTACGAGCCGCGGGCCGGCGCTGGGCGGGTCATGCCGGAGCTGCACGGCGGCACCCTGCCCCGAGGCGCCGGCGTGGCCCGGCGGCCTCGTCACGGCGCCTGCTGGCCGGTGCTCGTGCTCCCATGGCGGTGCCACCCCTCGCGATCGGTGCCATCTCCGAGCATCTGCGGGGCCGCCGGGGCCGACCAGGGCACATCGACCCTTGAGGCGGCCGTCGACCGGGGGCGAGCGCCGCGCTGACGGATCGGATGCTGTCGACGGATCGGATGCTGTCGACGGATCGGATGCTGTCGACGGATCGGATGCTGTCGACGGATCGGATGCTGTCGACGGATCGGATGCTGTTGACGGATCGGATGCTGTTGACGGATCGGATGCTGTCGACGGATCGGATGCTGTCGACGGATCGGATGCTGTCGACGGATCGGATGCTGTCGACGGATCGGATGCTGTTGACGGATGCGACATCGGGCGACTATCTGTTGCGCATGGCTCGTTGCGGATTGTCGGCCGGCTGGCAGGCGGGCGCCTCGGCTCCGGGGGCAGCGGACGGCGCCCTGCCGCGGCCGTGGTGGGACGTGGCCGAGGTGGCCTCCCTGGTGGAGCGGTTCCCGGCGCGGCCGCCCTCGTCGATGGACCGCCTGTTGGACGCCACCGAGGCCTGCCTGCTGCGTCACGGGTTCACGCGCACGACGATGACGGACATCGCCCGGCAGATGCGCGTCGCCCGGTCGACCCTGTACCGGCAGGTCCGCTCCGTCCGCGAGGCCGCGTGGTGGCTGGCCGTCCGCGAGGGCTACCGAGGGCTCGACACCATGGCAGCGGCGCTCGACCAGGAGCGCAGCGCCCCAGCCCTCCTCGACGCCATGGCGGCCTTCGTCCGGTTCGCCGCCGACCACCCCGTGCTGGTGCGACTGCTCCACGACGAGCCGGACCTGGTCGGGGTCGTCGTGGGGGCCACGCTCCCCGCCATCGTGGGGCACGCCACGCGCATCCTGGCCCCGCTGCTGTCCCGGGCCATGGACGCCGGCGCGGTCCGCCGGGGCGACCCCGAGCTGCTCGCGGAGTGGGTGTGCCGGGCCGGCCTGACGCTGGTGGCCGTGCCGTCCCCGCACGACGCAGCCGACCTGTTCCGGGAGATGCTCCTGCCCGTGGTGGCACCGTGACCGCCAGGCCGGGCCGGGGCGCCGGTGGCGGCGCGGCCGCTACGACCCCCGGCGGGGGCGCGCCGGAGCGGCCCGATCCGGCCGCCGACGGCGCGCCGGGGTGCGCGTCGGCGCCCGCGGCGGCTTCCGGTAGCCGGGCGACGTCCCCACCGGCCGACCTGCCCCCGTCGGAGCCCGATCGGCGGCCCGCGCCGGTGACGCCGCCGGTGCGGTCGATGGAGCCGCTGCCGGCCG
>JAJZYI010000145.1 GCA_021798135.1 Actinomycetes bacterium
CGGCCTTCGCCGCACCGGCCTTCACCGCACCGGCCTTCGCCGCACCGGCCTTCGCCGCACCGGCCTTCGCCGCACCGGCCTTCGCCGCACCGGCCTTCACCGCACCGGCCTTCACCGCACCGGCCTTCGCCGCACCGGCCTTCGCCGCACCGGCCTTCACCGCACCCGCGGCGCCGGCCCGGGATCCCGCGCCCGCCTTGGCTCCACCCGCCTTCGCCGGGCCCGCCGTCGAGGCCTTCGCCGCACCCGAGCTCGCCGAGCGCGCCCCGGCAGCCTTGGTGGCCGGCGTCGCTGTCGAACCCGCCGCCGTCGGCGCCCTCGATGCTGCCTTCGCCGCCGCCGTCGGCGCCGTGCCAGCGCGCGCACCCGGCTTGACGGTCGCCGGCGCCGCACGACCTGCGGCAGGCGCCGGCGCGCGCCTTCCGGCGGCTCGCGTCGCTGCCGCCGCCGACCGAACGTGCGTGCGGCCGGCGGGTGCCGGGCGACCGCGACCCGTCTGCGACCCGGCCCGGCTCGCCGGTCGCGCCTGCTGCTCCGATGCCGGGGCCTTCTTCGTCGGGCTCATCAAGCCTCCACCGTCGGTGGCTGCCGCCGACCGCCGTCGGCGACCATCATCCGCCTCCGACCCTGCTCCTGCGGGGTCGGGTGACGATAGCCGCACCGCGAGCGGGACGCAACCACCTGCCCGGGCGCGCCGCGCCCGGTGCAGCGGCACCGGCGGCGATCCCGCGCGCCCGCGCCTGCTCGCGAACCGCCTGCCCAGGGCTGTGGTGCGGGGCCGGGCGTTCGCCGGTGCGTGCGGTGCTGTGCTACGCCAACGTCCCCGGGACGTGGCCGGTCGCGAGGCGCCCGTGGGCGCCGAGGCCGCCGGCCAGGCCGGACGGCCCGTCACTGGCACCCTGGCCGGCAGCGGGCTCACCCCCGAACCCGGGAAGCGCGCCGCCGGCGGCCGGTTGCGACACGTCCGGCGGCACGTCCGGCGCACCGGGCCCTCCGGCGGCCGGAGCTCCCGCCGCCACCGCCACGGCGTCCGGCCGCTCGGCAGGGCGCGGGGCGAGCAGCGACCCGGCGGGCTGCAGGTTCTCCTCGACCCACGCCGACAGCTCGCCGAGCGTGGTGCGCAGGCGAGTCCGCTCGCTCTCGAGGTGGCGGGCGATCGCCTCCACATCGGCGCTGAGCTGGGCGCGCACGCCGTCGAGCCGGTCGACGTCCTCGCGGAGCTGGCGCTGGGCCTCCTCGGAGGTCCGCTGTGCCCGCTCCTCGGCCTCGCTCACGATGCTGGCGGCACGGTCCTGCGCCTCGGCGACCGTGGTCTGCGCCTCGGCCAGCGCTTCGGAACGCGTCTGCTCCACGAACCGCTGGGCCATCTGCAAGGTGCGCTGCAGGGCCTCGTCGCTCGGTGCCACCGCCGCGGGCTGCGACGGCTGCCGGCGGGCCTCGTCGAGCTGCTGCTCGAGCGCGGCGATGCGCTCCGCCGCCTGCCGCAGGCGCTCGGCCGACACGCGGGCCTGCTCCTTCAGGCCCTCGACCTCGGTGGCGACGCGGTCCAGGTACTCGTCGACGTCGTCGATGTGGTAGCCGCGCAGCGTCAGGCGGAATTCCACCGTCCGCAGGCTGTCGAGGACCGGCTGCTGGCTGCTCGACTCAGGGCTGTCCATGCGCCCGATCGTATCGGCCACGGGGGCACCTCCGGTGGATCGGGGCCGAGGGCCGCGAGGTACCGGCGCGCGGCGTCAGATGAAGCTCGCCACCAGCTCCAGCACGACGATCACGACGATCATCGACAGGTCGATGGCCGTGCCGCCCAGGCGGACCGGTGGCAGCACGCGGCGGACGGGCGCCAGCACGGGCTCGGTCACCCGCTCCAAGGTCCGGTTGACGGTCTGCAGCGGGGATCCCGGGGACAGGGGGAACCAGCTCAGGACGGCGCGCAACAGGAGCACGACGACGTAGAACTCGATGATCCACAGGATGACCCTGGCTACCACGGCACGACCCTAGGCGACCGGGCGCCACGCGTGGTGGCACCCCCCTCGCCGGGTCCCCGGACCGCCGCCATCGCCCTGCGGTCAGGTACGCATCAGGCCGTTCTGCTGGAGGCGCTGGCGCTCCTCCGCGGAGACCTTGACGTTCGAAGGCGTCACCAGGAAGACCTTGTCGGCGACGCGCTCCATCTTGCCGCCCAACGCGTAGGTGACGCCGCTGCAGAAGTCGATCATGCGCCGCATCAGCTCGCGGTCGGCCAGCTGCAGGTTGACGATGACGGGCTGCCCCGCGACCAGCCGGTCGGCGATCTGCCGGGCATCGGCGAACTCGGTCGGAGCCGCCACGTGCACCTTCGGTGCTGCGGCCTCGGTGGGCAGGGGCCGGACCACCGCCGGCCGGGGCGCCTCGTCGCGCACGAGCGCCCGGATCGTGCCCGTCGGTGCCGCCGCAGCCTGCTCGTCCGGCTCGTCGGGGACCGAGCGCGCGACCGGTCCGCCGGGCACCTGCACCCGCGGCTCGTAGTCGCCGTAGTCGTCGTACTCGTCCTCGACGAGGCCCAGGTAGGCCATCGTCTTCTTGAAGAATCCGGGCATGGAGCGCGCCTCCTCGGGATCAGGTTACTTCGCCGGCAGCCCACCGGGGGGACGCCGAGGCGGCCTGTCCCCGAAGATGGCGCGGCCGACCCGCACCATGGTGGCGCCGGCGGCGACCGCCAGCTCGAGGTCGTCGGACATGCCGATGGACAGCTCCGCCAGCCCGCAGCCGCGCGCGACGGCTGCCGCCTCGCCGAAGACCCGCCGGGTGGCCTCCGGGTCCCCCGGCACCCCTATCGCCATCACCCCGACCGGCCGCACGCCGGTACCCCGCAGGCCGTCGACCAGGCCGGGCACCTCGCCCGGCGCCACGCCCCGGCGGCCCGGCAGCCCCGTGAGCTCGACCTGCACCAGCACCGGCGCGCCGGGGGACGCCGCGGCGATCGCCTCGCCCTCCTCGACCCGGCACAGCCCGTGCCACAGGGCGACGAGCCCGGCGATGGACCTGACGGAACGCCGCTGGACGGCCCCCAGGTAGTGCCAGCGCACGCCGGCCGTCGCGCCCACCGGCGCGCCTCCGGCCATCGAGCCCACCGGCGCGCCTCCGGCCGTCGCGCCCGCCGGCGCGCCTCCGGCCGTCGCGCCCACCGGCGCGCCTCCGGCCGCCAGCCCGGCCGCCTTGGCCCGCAGCTCGGCGGCGTAGTTCTCGCCGACGTCCGTGATGCCCGCCGCGACGGCAGCGAGCACCGCTGCCGGGCCGAACCCCTTGGTCACGGCAACGAGCCGCACGGCGTCAGGATCGCCGCCGGCGGCCGCGATGCGGCGGCGGACGTCGGCTGCCCGGGAGGCGACGGCGCCCGGCGCTGGAGCGGGCGCCCAGTCGGCCGGAGCCTCGCCTGCGGTGCCGTCAGCCATGCCCGGCAGCGGCGCCGGCACGATCGCAGCACCCCCCGCCGACGGCCTGCGGCCGGGCATCCGCCCGGCCGCGATCGGCGTGGGTCAGCGGAGGAACGAGGGCACGTCGAACTCGTCCTCCCCGAGGTCGAGCTCGTCTGCGGGCACGTCGTCGATCGGCTCGGCGAAGATGTCGTGCCGCTCCACGATCTGGGCGGCCGGTGCCGGCTCCGCCCCGAGCACCTGGCTGCGCTCGCGCGGCGCGGGCTCGCCGTGGCGGCCCTCCTCCCAGCGCTCGAAGCCCGCCGCGATCACCGTCACGCGCACGTGCTCGCCGAGCGAGTCGTCGATGACGGTGCCGAAGATGATGTTGGCGTCCGGATGGGCGACCCCGTGGATGATCTCCATGGCCTCGTTGACCTCGAACAGCCGGAGCTCCGAGCCGCCGGCGATGTTCACCAGCACGCCCCGGGCGCCCTCGATCTTCGCCTCCAGCAGGGGGCTGGTGGTGGCCGCCCGGGCGGCGGTGACGGCACGCCCCTCCCCGTCGGCCAGGCCGATGCCCATGATGGCGCTGCCGGCGCTGGACAGGACCATGCGCACGTCGGCGAAGTCGGTGTTGATCTGGCCGGGGACCGTGATCAGGTCCGTGATGCCCTGCACGCCCTGGAGCAGCACCTCGTCGGCCATCTTGAAGGCGTTCACCATCGACGTCTTCTCCGTGGCGACGGTGAGCAGCCGGTCGTTGGGGATGACGATGACGGCGTCGACGTTCTCCTTCAGCCGCTGGATGCCCGACTCGGCCTGGACGGAGCGGCGCCGCCCCTCGAAGGAGAACGGCCTCGTCACCACGGCGATGGTGAGCGCGCCCAGGTCCCGGGCGATCTCAGCCACGACCGGTGCCGCCCCGGTCCCCGTGCCGCCGCCCTTGCCGGCGGTGATGAACACCATGTCGGCGCCCTTGAGCGCCTCCTCGATCTCGCCGCGGTGCTCCTCGGCGGCCTGCCGGCCCACGTCGGGGTCGCTCCCGGCGCCGAGGCCGCGGGTGAGCTGGCGCCCGATGTCGAGCTTCAGGTCGGCGTCGCTCATCAGGAGCGCCTGCGCGTCGGTGTTCATGGCGATGAACTCGACGCCGCGGAGACCGGCCTCGATCATCCGGTTGACGGCGTTCACGCCGCCGCCACCGACGCCGACCACTTTGATCACGGCGAAGTAGTTCGTCTGAGCTGGTCCGGTCATCGACACCCCTCGTCCACACTCGGCACCCGGTCAACCGCCAGAGCCCACCCGCTCTCGGCAGCTGGAAGCGCCGGTTCCCCTTCGGCAGTGCGGAACCCACGGCCAATTTCCAACCGGCTTCGACGGGAGTCTGCTCACCATACGGCCGCGCCGTAAGGCGGTCAAGCAGAGCCCGGGGGCCCGACGGTCGGCTCGCCGGGCGCCCGAACGTCGATCACCGCGGGACCCGACGGGGCCGCCGCGGGGTCCGCCAGCACGGCCACCAGCGACTCGAACTTGGCCGCGACGGCGACGGCCGGCCCGAAGTCCACGCGGACGCCGCCGTCGAGCGCCAGGGTCACCTGCCCGCCGGTGTCTGCGGTGACCTGCTGCACCCGCCCGGCCAGGGCGGGCGGCACGGCGGCGGCCACCGCCAACGCCGGCGCGGCCGACGGCGAGAGCCAGCTGCCCGCCGCGCCGACCGGGCCCGGGGCGACCACCTGGGGCAGCGCCGCTGCCTGGGAGACGGCCGTCGCCGGCGCGAGGACTCGGCCCGTGCGGTCGACGACGACGGGCCCGCCGGGCCCGTCGACGACCGCCACCGGCGCCCGCTCGACGACGGTGACCACCACGGCGTCGGGCCACGACAGCCGGACGGAGGACCGCAGGACCCACGGGAGCCGGTCGATCCGGGCGGCGGCCGCAGCCGGCGACACGTCGACGAGCGGCGTCGCCGAGGTGATCCCCGCCGCTGCCAGCACCGCCGCCGCCGAGGTGTGCGCGGCGCCGCGCACCGTCCGGTGGCGCGCTTCGAAGATCCCGCTGTGGAGCACGCCCAGGCCGCCGGCGGCAAGCACCACCAGCACAGCGACCGCCGCCACCGCGCCACGCCACCGCCGGCCGCGCGACCGGGCGACGGCGGCCCGCCGGGCCCAGATGCGCGGGTCGACGCCGCCTGGCACGGCGCGCCGCACCGCCGTCCCGACGCTCACGGCACCCACCTGCCCTGTGCCGCCGGCGTCCACCGCCCTGCCCCGGGCCCGGCCGCGGTGCTCACCGCTCCACCGCTTCCACGGCGCGGTCCCGGTCGTCGCCGAACCCCACCATGACCACCTCCGTCCGGAGGACCACCCCGGTCCGGCGCTCGACGACGGCGCGGACGTGCTCGACGACGCGCAGCACGTCGGCGGCCGTGCCCCCGGGATCGGCCTGCACGAAGTTGGCGTGCTTGGCCGACACGCAGGCGCTGCCGCTGCGCCAGCCCTTCAGCCCGGCCGCCTCGACCAGCCGCCCCGCCGCGTCGCCCGGCGGGTTCGTGAAGACCGAGCCGGCATTGGCCCCGCCGGGCTGGTGCTCGCGCCGCCACCGCACCACTTCGGCCACCTCCGCCTCCGCCGCCGCGCGGTCGCCCCGGCGCGCCCGGAGATCGGCGCGCACGACGACCTCGCCGCCCGCGAGCGCGCTGGTCCGGTAGCCGAGGGCCAGGGACGCCGGGCACCGCTCCTCGGCGCGGCCCGTGGCCAGGTCGACCACCCGGCACCCGGCGAGCACCGCCGCGATGTCCGAGCCGTGGCCGCCCGCGTTCATCCGAACGGCGCCGCCCACCGATCCGGGGATGCCCACCGCCCACTCCAGACCGCGAAGCCCGGCGGCGGCGCTGCGCCGGGCCACGACGGGCAGCCGCGCGCCGCCGCCCGCGCTGACCAGCGCCTCCGTCCCGTCAGCGCCGGCGGCGGCGGCGCCGCCGCCGGCCGGCCCGCCGCCGGGCGCGCCGCCGAGGTCGACGGCGGCCAGGTCACCGCCGAGGACGACCGCCAGCCCGGGGAAGCCGGCGTCGGCCACCAGCAGGTTCGATCCCTGCCCGACGACGACCAGCGGCACCGGACCCCCGGCGGCGGCGAGCGCCCGGTGCACCGCCTGCAGGTCGGCCTCGGACCTGGCCTCGACGAGCACGGCGGCGGGCCCGCCGACCCGGTAGGTCGTGCGGGCCCCCAGGGGCGCGTCCCGCCGGGCCCGCCCGCCGAGCTCCCGGGCCAGGGCGGTCGCCAGCCGCTCGACCGGGCCGTCGCGCGCCGGCCCGGCAGGCGCCGGGCCCGTCACCGCCGGACCGACCGGAGCTCGTCGGCCAGGGTGGTGATGTCGCCGGCCCCCATGGTGAGGCACAGGTCGCCCGGGTGCAGCAGCTCGGCCACGGCCTCGGGCAGCTCGTGGCGGCCGCCGACGTAGCGCACGTCGGCGCCGGGGACTGCGGCAGCGGCTGCGTCCGCCACCAGCCGGCCCGTGACACCGGGCACCGCTGCCTCACCCGCCGGGTAGACGTCGGTCACGACCACCACGTCGGCACCGGCGAACGCCGGCCCGAACTGCTCGGCAAGCATCGCCGTGCGCGTGAACCGGTGGGGCTGGAACACCACGACCAGCCGCCCTGCGTGCCCTGCACGGGCGGTGGCGATGGTCGCCGCCACCTCCGCCGGCAGGTGCGCGTAGTCGTCGACCAGGCGGACGCCGTCGACCTCGCCGCGCGCCTCGAAGCGGCGCGCCACCCCGGCGAAGCGCGCCAGCGCCCGCTGGGCGGCGTCGAACCCCGCACCGACGACGTGCGCCGCGGCGACCGCCACCACGGCGTTGGCGACGTTGTGGTCGCCGGGGACCGCCAGCTCGATCTCCGTCACGACCTCGCCGCCGTGGTGCACGGCGAACGCAGGCGACGCCGGCGCCGAGGGGCGCCGCTCCACCCGGTAGTCGGCGCCGGCGGCGGTCCCGGCCGTCACCGCGCCGTGCCGGCGCCCGAGCGCGGCGGCCTCGGGGTCGTCGGCGTTCACCACGACGCGGCCGCCCGGCACCGACGCGAACCGGTCGAACGCGGCCCGCAGGGCGTCGAACGAGCCGTAGTGCTCCAGGTGGTCCGCCTCGACGTTGGTCACGACCGCCACGGCGGGCGCGAGCCGCAGGAACGTGCCGTCGCTCTCGTCGGCCTCCACGACCAGCCAGTCGCCCTCGTCCCACACCGCGTTCGTGCCGATCTCGTTGACGTCCCCGCCGACCAGGAACGACGGGCGCATGCCGGCCTCGACCAGCACCAGGGCGAGCATGGAGGTCGTGGTCGTCTTGCCGTGCGTGCCGGACACCGCCGCCACCCGCCGGCGCGCGCAGATCGCGGCCAGCAGGTCGGCGCGCGACACCACGGCCAGGCCGAGGCGCCGGGCCTCCACCACCTCGGGGTTCGTCTCGGGCACGGCGGTCGACACGGCGACGACCTCGCTGCCGGCGACGTGCTCGGCGCTGTGCCCGATCCTGACGTCCACCCCCGCCGCCCGCAGGCGGTCCACCGCCGGCGACGCCTTCAGGTCGCTCCCCGTGACCTGGTGGCCCATGGCCGCCAGCACCGACGCGTAGGCGCTCATGCCAGCGCCGCCCACCCCCACCAGGTGGATCCGGCGAGGCCGGGACAGGTCGACGGCCGCGGCGCGCGGCTCCGGGCGCGGCCCGCTCACGCGGCGCCCTCCGGCCGCCACCTGGCAGCGCGGTCCGGCCGGGCGTGGGCCTCGACCAGCGCGGCGACGGCGTCGGCGGCCCCCGGCCGCCCGACGCGGGCGGCCGCAGCCGCCATGGCGAGCCGCCGAGCCGGATCGGCGATCACCGGCTCGAGCGCAGCGGCCAGCGAGGCCCCGTCACAGGCGTC
>JAJZYI010000146.1 GCA_021798135.1 Actinomycetes bacterium
CCCGTGAGCACCGCACCGACGTGCCCCCGCACCCGGCCCAGCGCGGTCCGGCGCTCGGCGACGCCGCCCGAGGCGGCCGCGCCGGCGCCCGTCGCCACGGCGACCAGCAGCCCCGCCGCGGCGATGCGGCCCGCGTCCGAGCCGACGAGGTGCGGGACGAGCAGCGCGGCGACGGCGGTGGCCGCCACGGCCGCGACGGCCGTCGACGCCACTGCTCGGTCCCACGGGCCGATCCGGCGCCGGGCGAACAGCGACCAGGAGCAGAGCAGGTTGGCGACGACGACGGCGACGGAAGTCGCCACGGCCGCGCCGTCGATCCCCCACGCCGGGACGAGCACGACGCAGGCGACGGCGTCGACCGCGACGGCGACGCCCTGGCGCACCGCTACCGCGCCCGGCATCCCGTAGGCGTCCAGGACGAGCCCGTTGTAGCCGAGCAGGACGTGCACCGCGACGCCGGCGGCCAGGATCCGCAGCGGCCCGCCGTACGCGGCGTAGCCGGCCCCGAACAGCAGCGTCAGCACCGACCGGGGGACCGCCAGGGCGACGCCGAGCGCCGGTGCGCAGACTGCCAGGTTCCAGCGCGACGCCCAGTGGTACAGCCTGGCGGTCTCGGTCCTCCCACCGCCGGCGATGCTCCGGGCGGCCGCCGGGAGGAAGAAGCCGCCCATGACGGCCGGGAGGGCCAGGAGCGCGTCCGCCACCCGGGACACCGGGGCGTAGGCACCCGCTGCCCCACCGCCGTGCACCGCCGCCAGCACGAGGACGTCGAGCTGGGAGATGCCGCCGGCGAACACGGAGGTCAGGAGCATGGCGCCCGCGAGGGCGGCGAGCCGCCGGCGAACCGGTGCGGCGATCGGGGCCGGGCGGTCACCGCCGCGACGGCGGGCCAGGAACCGTGCCACCAGGGCGACCGCCGCCAGGGCCCCGGCCGTGCGGGCCGCGCCCATCACGAGCGGGCTGCGGGACCCTGCGGCCAGCGCTGCGAGGGTCACCACGGCGGTCACCACGGCAGGCACCGTCGACACCGCCGCGACGGTCCTCCCGGCGAACCCGGCGCGCGCCGTCCCGATCCCGAGGCCGAGGACCGGCGCCAGGACGACCACGGGCACCATGGCGACGAGCGGACCGACCGCAGGGTGCAGCGCTGGCACCAGGTCGACCACGCCGACGGCGGCGGCACCGACCGCTGCCGCCGCCACGCACAGCTCGGCGGCCAGCCGGCGCGCCGCAGCGTAGGTCGCGTCCGGCCCGGCACCGCTGCCCGGCACCGAGGCGCGTGCCATCGCCTGCGCGACCGCCGACGACAGGCCGAAGCCGGTCAGCGCGCCGGCCACCGTCACCACGGCCACGGCCGTCGCCAGGCGGGCGTAGGCGGCGGCCGGCAGCACCCGCACCAGGACGACGGTGAGGCCGGGGCTCACGACGAGGCTCACGGCGAAGCCGGCAGCCGTCCACCCTCCCGCCCGGGCGACGCGCCTGCGGTCACCCCCGTCGGGCGCCGGGACCCCGACCGGGGCGACAGGACCGTCAGCGGCAGGACCGTCCGCCACGGGCACGTCGCCGGCCGGCGCGCGATCAGCCCTCACGGCCGCCGTCACCCCAGGTAGCCGTGCCGGCGCATCGCCGGGCCGAGGACCTCGACGACGCGATCCGCGTCGGCCGGGTCCAGGTCGCGGCGCCAGCGGCCGATCGACGACTCGGGATCGGCGCTCGTCATGTGGCGGGCCATGGCTGCCCGGCCCCGTTCCACGGCAGCCGGGTCGAGGGCGGCACCGAGCCACGTTCCGAGCTCGGCGGCCACCCCGGCGAGATCGCGCACGAGGTCCTCGTAGCGGACGAGGCGGCTGTCGACCAGGCCGGCACGTCGCTCGAAGGCGTCGAACCTGTCCCGCATGCCGCGCAGCAGCCGGTCGAGGTCCGCAGCGTCGTCGTCCCCGGGGCGCCGCCCGAAGCCCGGGTAGCCGCGCTTGGCGTCGAAGGCGCGGACCGACGCCACGACGTCACGGGGGTCGCGGACGAGGTGGACCACCCGGGCGGCGACGCCCGACCGGACCAGGAGGTCGACGTCGTCCGCCAGGGCCTTCTCGGCGTAGAAGCGCCCGGGTGCCCCGCTGAAGGCTTCGGTCGCCGCGCAGAACGCCGCCCAGAGCGCCGAGACGGCACCGTCCCTGAGCTGCACCGGGTCGAGCGACAGGGGCACGAACGGCAGGGACCCCCCGCTGCCGTCGAGCACGCCGGCCGCCCCCGGCTCCGGACGGTCCCGGAGCGGCTGGTCGACGTGGCGGACCGCCGACAGCAGGCAGTGCAGGTACCGGTTCTCGAACGGGTAGACCCGGTCGAAGACGATGTCGGGCGAGGTGCCGAGCAGCTGCATGAGCAGGGTGCTGCCCACGCGGCCCTCGATCATGTCGACCAGCAGCGGCTGCAGGGACCCGCCGGCCGAGGGTTCGGCGACCGGCCGGCGCGGCCGCCGCGACCGGCGGCGGGCCAGGTGGACGCGGGCGCTCCACCGCAGCTCCTGCCACTGCCGGGCCGACCTGGCGGCCACGCGCCGGCGGAGCTCTGCCCGTCCCGAGCCTGCGCCCCGGTGCCGGCCTGCGCCCCGGTGCCGGCCTGCGGCCGTCCCCGGGGGAGGCGGCCCACTGGCGGTGCCGAGCGAGTGGCGCGACAGCGTGGTCATCGGGTCACGCAACCGGGAGCGTGGTCATCGGGTCACGCAACCGGGTCGGAGACCTGGCGGCACGACGCCCGTCGCGCGCGCCGCCGACCGGTGGCCGCGCCGGCCGCCGCCGTGACGCCAGACGGCCTGGTCGGGATCCCTCGCTCGCCTGGTGGCACACCCACTCCCGCTCGTCGCGTCGTCGGCAGGCCCGGTGCCGGCCCGTACCTGGTATCGGCGCGACCGCCGACGGGGTTGAGGCGACCGAGCGGTGCCGGGACCGCCCCAACGCCACGCACCGTGACGCGCGCCGGCGCCGTGGGGCAGGATGAGCCGATGAAGCTCGGCCTGCAACTGGGGTACTGGGGCGCCGGCCCACCGCCGGACGCCGTGGCGCAGGTGGCGGAGGCCGAGCGCCTCGGCTACGACTCGCTGTGGACCGCCGAGGCCTACGGGTCCGACGCGCTGACGCCGCTGGCCTGGTGGGGGGCGCGCACCGAGCGCCTGCGGCTCGGCACGGCGCTGTGCCAGCTGTCGGCCCGCACCCCCACGGCCGCGGCCATGGCGGCGATCACCATGGACCACCTGTCGGGCGGGCGCTTCGTGCTGGGCCTGGGCGTGTCGGGGCCGCAGGTGGTGGAGGGCTGGTACGGCCAGCCGTTCCCGAAGCCCCTGGCCCGCACCCGCGAGTACGTGTCGGTGGTCCGCAAGGTCCTCGCCCGCGACGCGCCGGTGACCAACGACGGCCCCCACTACCCGCTGCCCTACCCGGGTGGCACGGGGCTCGGGAAGCCGCTCAAGTCGATCGTGCACCCGCTGCGCGAGGACATCCCGGTCATCCTCGGTGCCGAGGGCCCGAAGAACGTGGCGCTGGCCGCCGAGATCGCGGACGGCTGGCTGCCGCTGTTCTTCTCCCCCGCCCACATGGGCGAGCTCGCTGCCGCCCTCGCCGAGGGCTTCGCCCGCCCCGGCGCCCGGCGCAGCGCCGAGGACTTCGAGGTGCTCGCCTTCTGCCCGGTGATCGTGACCGACGACGTCGAGCGGGCCGCCGACTTCTACCGGCCCATGCTGGCGCTGTACATGGGCGGGATGGGGGCACGCGAGGCGAACTTCCACTTCGACGTGTTCGTGCGCATGGGGTTCGAGGCCGAGGCCCGCAAGGTCCAGGACCTCTACCTCGCCGGGCACAAGGCCGAGGCTGCGGCGGCGGTGCCCACGTCGCTGGTGGAGCAGGTGGCGCTCGTCGGGCCGAAGGAGAAGATCCGCGACGACCTGGCGGCGTGGCAGGAGTCGATCGCCACCACCCTCGTCGTCGCCGGCGGCGTCGACACGCTGCGGCTCGTGGCCGAGCTCGTCCTGTGATCGTCTACGGCGCCTACGGGTACACCGGGCGCCTGGTGGTGGAGCGGGCGGTGGCACGCGGCCTCCGCCCGGTGCTCGCGGGACGGCGCCGCGAGCCGCTGGCCGAGATGGCGGGGAAGCTGGGGCTCGAGCACCGGGTCTGCGACCTGGGCGACCCCGGGCGGCTCGACGCGGTGCTGGCCGGCACCGGTGTCGTCGCCCACTGCGCCGGGCCGTTCTCGGCCACGTCTCGCCCGATGGTGGAGGCCTGCCTGCGCACCGGCACCCACTACCTCGACATCACCGGCGAGATCGACGTGTTCGAGGCGGTCCTCGCCCGCGACGGCGAGGCGGCCGCTGCCGGCGTGGTCCTGCTGCCCGGTGCCGGGTTCGACGTGGTGCCGTCGGACTGCCTGGCCGCCATGCTGGCACGGGCGGTCGCCGACCCCGTCCGCCTGGCGCTGGCGGTGCGGCTGGCGGGCGGTGCCAGCGCCGGGACGGCGACCACCGCCACCGAGGGGCTCCGAGCCCGGTGCCGGATGGGAGGTCGGATCGTGCCGGTGCCGCGCGACCGCCGGCGGCGCCGGATCCGGTTCGCCGACGGCGGCGCCACCGTGGCGGCGGTGTCGTGGGGGGACGTGGCGACCGCCTACCGCTCCACCGGGATCCCCGACATCACCACGTACGCGGCGATCCCCGCCCCCGTCGTGGCGCTGGGCGAGGCCACGGCCGGCCTGCTCGAGCTCCCGGCCGTGCGCCGGGCGCTCCAGGCGGTCACCCGACGCCTGCCGGGCCCCTCCGCGTCGGTCCGCCGGCGGACCACCGGCGAGGTGTGGGGCGAGGTGACCGGCGCCGACGGCACCACGGCGCAGGGCACCGTCACCACGCCCAACGGCTACCTCTTCACCGCCGACTCGGTCGTCGAGATCGCCCTGCGCGTCGGCGACCTCGCTCCCGGCGCGCACACGCCGTCGACGGCGCTCGGCGCCGACTTCGTCCGGTCGCTCGACGGGGTCACCGTGGCGCTGCAGCCACCGTCCCGGTAGCGCGGCGGGTCGTCCCCCACCGCGGCTGCCGGGCACCGGCGCCCCGCCTGCTCAGTGGTGGAAGCCGCTGCGCCGGCGGCTGCCCTGGCCCCCGTGCCGCCGGCGCAGCTCGGCGACCTCGTCGTGCACCGCCTGGGCCAGCATGCCGGCCAGGTCCCGGCCGAACCCGTTGCGGACCACGACGCGCAGGACGCTCAGGTCGTCGATCGCCGGCGGCATGGGGTAGGCGGGCAGCAGCCAGTTGCGCCCGCGCAGGGCCTCGGACAGCTCGTAGACGTCGAAGGGCTCGCCGTCGGCCACCGCGACCGTCACCGCCGGGATGCCGAGCTCGGCCCCGACCCTGCGGAACGGGCCCCGCCGCACCAGGTCGTCGGCGAGCCAGGCGGCCGTGTCGCGGGCTGCCTGCTGCACGGCCCGATAGCCCTCGTGCCCGAGGCGGAGGAACGTGTAGTACTGGGCGACGACCTGGGCGCCCGGTCGCGAGAAGTTGAGGGCGAAGGTCGGCATGTGGCCGCCCAGGTAGTCGACGTCGAACACCAGGCCCTCGGGCAGCGCGTCGGCGTCGCGCCACACCGCCCAGCCGACGCCGGGGTAGACGAGCCCGTACTTGTGCCCCGAGGCGTTGATCGACGCCACGCGGTCCAGGCGGAAGTCCCACGCCAGGTCGGGGTCCAGGAACGGCGCCACGAAGCCACCCGACGCGGCGTCGACGTGCAGGGGCACGTCGGGTCCGCCGCCCGCGGCCAGGCGGTCCAGGGCGGCCGCGACGGCGGCCACCGGCTCGTAGCTGCCGTCGTAGGTGGAGCCGAGCACGGCCACCACGCCGATCGTGCGCTCGTCGCAGTGGGCGGCGGCCGCGTCGGGGGTGAGGTGCGTGGCGTCGGGCCCCACCGGCACCAGGCGGGGCTCGACGTCGAAGTACCGGCAGAACTTCTCCCAGCAGACCTGCACGTTGGCCCCCATGACCAGGTTGGGCCGGTCGTCGGTGGCGCCGGCGGCCCGGCGCCGGTCTCGCCAGCGCCACTTGAGGGCCAGGCCGGCGAGCATGGCGGCCTCGCTCGACCCGGTCGTCGAGCACCCCGTCGCCTGCCCGTGGGACGGGGCGTGCCACAGCTCGGCGAGCATCCCCACGCAGCGCCGCTCGAGCTCGGCCGTCTGCGGGTACTCGTCCTTGTCGATCATGTTCTTGTCGGCGCACTCGGCCATGAGCTCCCGCGCCTCGCGCTCCATCCACGTGGTGACGAAGGTGGCCAGGTTGAGCCTGGAGCTGCCGTCGAGCAGCAGCTCGTCGTGGACGACCTGGTAGGCGAGCGGCGCCGGCATCCCCCGCCTCGGCAGGCGGTTCTTCGGCAGCGGGTGCGTCTCGGCCAGGTCGGCGAACTGCGGCCGCGTCCGCAGGCTCTCGCCGTCGGCGGCATGTCGGTGGAGTGCCATCGCCCCAGCATGGCCCGTTGCGCACGCCAATGGCATGGCAGCGGCAGCACGCCGCGACCCGGCACCGGTCGCGGAGCGGCCGCGGTGGCCACGTGCACGACAGCCGGCACGGCGGCGACAGGCACAGCCGGCAGGGCGGCGACAGGCATGGCTGCCCTCCCTCGGTCCGGGGACAGGACGGAGAAGGCCAACGGTGCCGGCACCGCCACGCTCCGCAGTCACACGATGCGGTACGACCGCCCGAGGTGTGCAATTGTGTGGGCACACGGCGGCCGGCGTGCCGTCCGACGCGGCCGGTCGAGGCTCACGTGGGAGGAGCCGGGCCGTCGACGCGCCGCGCGTGCCGCCGGCACGTGCCTGCCGGACCATGCAGCGATTCGAGCCCCCGGCCGGGGAGCCGCGGGGGAACCGACAAGGAGCTAGCCCATGCCCGAAGCCGTCATCGTCGCCACCGGTCGCACCCCGATCGGCAGGGCAATGAAGGGCTCGCTGGTGACCTGCCGGCCCGACGACCTCACGGCCCTGGTCGTGAAGGAGGTGCTGGCCAAGGTCCCGCAGCTCGACCCGCAGGAGGTCGAGGACCTGATCCTCGGCAACGGCCAGCCCGCCGGGGAGGCCGGCTACAACGTCGCCCGCGTCGCCGCGCTGCTCGCCGGCGTCGACGTGCCCGGCGTCACCGTCAACCGCTACTGCTCGTCCTCGCTGCAGACGATCCGGATGGCCGCGCACGCCATCAAGGCCGGCGAGGGCGACGTCTTCGTCGCCGCCGGCGTGGAGACCGTCAGCCGGTACATGCACGGCGCGGCCGACGTCGGGCCGCACAACCCGGCGTTCGCCGAGGCGGAGGCCCGCACGGCCAAGCGCAGCGCCGCGGTGACCGAGCCGTGGACGCCGATCGGCGGCCTCGGCGACGTCTACATCGCCATGGGCCAGACGGCCGAGAACGTGGCCGAGAAGGAGAACGTCAGCCGCGAGGAGATGGACGAGTTCGCCGCGCTGTCGCAGAACCGGGCCGTCACCAGCCAGGAGGACGGGTTCTTCGAGCGGGAGATCATCCCCGTCACGCTGGAGGACGGCACCGTCGTGACCAAGGACGACGGCCCGCGCCCGAACACCACGGTGGAGGTCCTCGCCAACCTGAAGCCGGCGTTCCGCGAGGGCGGCAAGGTCACGGCCGGCAACGCCTGCCCCCTCAACGACGGCGCGGCGGCGGTGGTCGTGATGTCGGACACCCGTGCCGAGCAGCTCGGCATCACGCCGCTCGCCCGCGTCGTGTCGAGCGGCGTGTCCGCCCTCGATCCGGAGATCATGGGCCTCGGGCCGATCGAGGCGTCGCGCCAGGCGTTGCGTCGGGCGGGGCTGACCATGGACGACATCGACCTGGTGGAGATCAACGAGGCGTTCGCGGCGCAGGTGGTGCCGTCGGCCAAGCACCTCGGCATCCCGTGGGAGAAGCTCAACGTGCACGGCGGGGCCATCGCGCTCGGCCACCCGTTCGGCATGACCGGCGCCCGGATCATGACGACCCTGATCAACGGCCTGCAGACGACCGGCAAGCGCTACGGGCTCGAGACCATGTGCGTGGGCGGCGGCCAGGGCATGGCGATGATCGTCGAGCGCCTGTCGTAGTCCGGCGCCGCCGGCGCTGCCGGCAGCAGCTCGGGGCCCGGCCGCCGCGGTGGCCGGGCCCCGGCGCGTCCGGCGGCGGTCGGGTGGGTCCCGGCAGCGACGGCGGGGCCGACCGCGCACG
>JAJZYI010000147.1 GCA_021798135.1 Actinomycetes bacterium
GGCGGCGCGCCGTGAGCGGCGCGCCCCGCCCCGTCGCGGCAGGGGCCGCGTGAGCAGGTCGCCGGCGCCGGTTTCCGGCGCCGGCCGGCCGCCGCACCCCGTGGCGGTGCGCCCCGACCTGCGGGCCATGGCCGGCTACCACTCGCCGCAGGTCGACGTGGAGGTGCGGCTCAACACCAACGAGTCGCCGTACCCGCCGCCGCCGGCCTTCCTGCAGGAGCTGCGCCAGGAGCTGGGCGCCGTCGCCTTCAACCGGTACCCCGACCGGAGCTGCACCGAGCTGCGCGCTGCGCTGGCGGACCACCACGGCGTCGAGCCGTCGCAGATCTTCTGCGCGACGGGCTCCAACGAGGTGCTCCAGTGCCTGCTGCTCGCCTACGGCGGGCGCGACCGCGTCGCGGCCACCTTCGAGCCCTCCTACACGCTGCACCGGCACATCGCCGAGGTGACGGGCACGCCGGTCGTGTCGGCCCGGCGCGGCGCCGGCTTCGAGCTGGACCTGTCCGCCGCCGACGAGCTCGTCCGGTCGGCCGCGCCCGTCCTCACCTTCCTGTGCTCGCCGAACAACCCGACGGGACGGGCCGAGCCGCTCGAGACGGTGGAGCGCCTGCTCGGAGCGGCGCCGGGGCTGGTCGTGGTGGACGAGGCGTACGGGCAGTTCGCCCCGGCGTCGGCGCTCGACCTGCTGCGCGCCCGCGGCGCCGGTGCCGAGCGGCTGGTGGTCGTCCGGACGTTCTCCAAGACCTTCGGCCTTGCCGCCATGCGCCTCGGCTACCTGGTCGCCGACCCCGCCGTCGTCGCGGCGTGCGAGCTGGTGGTGCTCCCGTACAACGTCGACGCCGTGTCGCAGCTGGCGGGGCGCCTGGTCCTGCGGCACGTGCCGGAGATGGACGAGCGCGTCCGGGCGATCGTCGCCGAGCGCAGCCGCGTCGAGGCGGCGCTGGCCCGCATGCCGGTGCGGGTATGGCCGTCGGACGCGAACTTCGTCCTCTTCCAGCCGGGATCCGCCGGGGCCACCGAGACCTGGCAGCGCCTGCTCGAGCGGTCGGTCCTGGTGCGCGACTGCTCGAGCTGGCCCGGCCTGGACGGCTGCCTGCGCGTGACCATCGGCACCGCCGAGGAGAACGACCGGTTCCTGGCCGCACTGGTCGAGGCCCTGCCATGACCTCCGTCCCCGCTCCCGCGGCGAGTGCCGCTCCCGCGGCGAGTGCCGCTCCCGCGGCGAGTGCCGTTGCCGCGGCGAGTGCGGCTGCCGCGGCGAGTGCCGTTGCCCCAGCCACGGCGGGTGCCGTTGCCGCCGTGAGCCGCCTTCCCGCCGTTGCCGTTGCCGTTGCCACAGCGATGCCCGTTGCCGTTGCCGCCGTGGACCACCTCCCCGCCCGCGTCGCCGTGCCGGTCGCCGGCGCGCCGGGCGCTACCGGGGTCCCCCACGGCCGAGGCTCCGGCCCGTCCCCGAGGATGGTGCGATGACCGCCATGCCAGCAGGCCCGGGCGACGCCCGGCGCAGCGCCGCCCGCCAGCGCCGCACCAAGGAGACCGAGGTGGAGGTCGAGGTCGACCTCGACGGCACAGGCCGCGCCGAGGTGGCGACCGGGCTCCCGTTCTTCGACCACATGCTGGAGCAGCTCGGCCGCCACGGCGGGATCGACCTGCGCGTCCGGGCCAGCGGCGACCTCAGCGTCGACGCCCACCACACCGTGGAGGACGTCGGGATCGTGCTGGGCGACGCGCTGGCGGCGGCGCTCGGCGACAAGGCCGGCGTCCGGCGCTTCGCATCGATCGCCCTGCCGCTCGACGAGGCGCTCGTCGAGGTCGCGCTCGACCTGTCCGGCCGGCCGTACCTGGCGTACGCGCTCGGCCTCGCCCCGACGGCGACGCCGCTCGGCGACCCGCCCTTCGACCCCCAGCTGGCCGAGGAGTTCTGGCGGGCGCTGGTGACGGCCGCAGGGCTCACGCTGCACGTGCGAGCCGTCGCCGGCGTCAACACGCACCACCTGGTGGAGGCCTCGTTCAAGGCGGTGGCCCGCTGCCTGCGCGACGCGGTCCGGGTGGAGGGAGCCGCCGTGCCGTCCACCAAGGGTGTGCTGTAGCCGATGCTCGCCGTGCTCGACTACGGGATCGGGAACCTCCGCTCGGCCCAGAAGGCGCTGCAGCACCTCGGTGCCGACGCCCGCCTCGTCTCCGACCCCGCCGGCGCCGCCGGCGCCGACGGCGTGGTCCTGCCGGGCGTCGGCGCCTTCGGCCGGTGCGCGCTGGCGCTGCGCGACAGCGGGCTGGAGAGCGCCGCCCGGCAGGCGATCGACGAAGGGCGGCCGTTCCTCGGGATCTGCGTCGGCTTCCAGCTGCTCTACGAGGGCTCCGAGGAGGCGCCGGGCGTCGCCGGGCTCGGCGTCCTGCCCGGCGACGTCCGGGCGCTGCCCCCGGGCGTGAAGCGCCCGCAGATGCAGTGGAACGTGCTGGAGCGCCGCCGGGGGACGGAGAGCGGGCTGCTCGCGGGCCTGCCCGAGTCGCCGTGGGTCTACTTCGTGCACTCGTTCGCGCCGGAGCTGACCGACGACACCACGTGCACGTGCGACTACGGCGGGCCCGTCGTCGCCGCCGCCGAGCGGGGGACGGTCTGGGGGACGCAGTTCCACCCGGAGAAGTCCGGGCGGTCCGGCCTCGCCGTGCTGGCGAACTTCGTGCGCCTGGCGGCGGGGGGCTGAGCGGTGGAGCTGTTCCCGGCCGTCGACGTCATCGGCGGCACCGCGGTGCGGCTGGTGCAGGGCGACTTCGGGCGGCGCAGCGACTACGGCGACCCGGTGGCGCTGGCGAGGAGGTACGCGGCTGCCGGGGTGGCGTGGATCCACGTGGTCGACCTCGATGCGGCGCGCAGCGGCCAGGGAGCGAACCGCGACGTCGTGGCCGCGGTGGTGCGCGCCGTCGACCCGGTCGCCGTGCAGGTGGGCGGGGGCGTGCGCCGGACCGAGGACGCCGAGGAGCTCCTGGGGCTGGGCGTGTCGCGGGTGGTGCTGGGCACCGCTGCGGTCCGCCGTCCCGCATGGGCGGCCGAGCTCGCGCAGCGCCACCCGGGCCGGATCGCCGTGGGCGTCGACCATCGTTCCGGGCTGGTGTCGGTCGCCGGATGGGAGGAGCAGGGCACTGTGAGCGTCGAGGAGATGCTGGCGCGCTTCGCCGACGCACCGGTCGGCGCGTTCGTGGTGACCGACATCGGGCGCGACGGCATGCTCGGCGGTCCGGACCTGCAGGGCCTGCGGTCCGTGCTCGTCGCCACCGAGCACCCCGTGCTCGCGTCGGGCGGCGTCTCGGGCGCCGCGGACCTCCGGGCCCTCGCGACGATGCAGGCCGGCGGCCGCCGCCTGGCCGGCGCCGTGGTCGGCAAGGCACTGGTGGACGGGGTGCTCGACATCGAGGAGGCGATCGCCGCGTGCGCACCGTCCGAGTGATCCCGTGCCTGGACGTCGACGCCGGCCGCGTCGTGAAGGGCGTGCGGTTCGTCGACATCGTCGACGCCGGCGACCCGGTGGAGCTCGCCGCCCGCTACGACGCCGAGGGTGCCGACGAGATCGTGTTCCTGGACATCACGGCGTCCGCCGACGGCCGCCGGACGATGGTCGACGTTGCTGCCCGGACGGCGGAGGCGATCTTCATCCCCTTCACCGTCGGCGGCGGCATCACGCGGCCCGACGACGCCCGGGCGCTCCTGCGGGCCGGGGCCGACAAGGTGTCGGTCAACACCGCGGCGGTCGAGCGCCCCGAGCTGCTCGCCGAGCTCGCCGACGAGTTCGGCGCGCAGTGCGTGGTGCTGGCCATCGACGCCCGGCGCCGTCCCGGCGGCGGGTGGGAGGTGCACACCCACGGCGGCCGGCGGCCGACCGGCACCGACGCCGTCGCGTGGGCCGAGCGCGGCGCGGCGCTCGGCGCCGGGGAGATCCTGGTCACGTCCATGGACCGTGACGGCACCTACGACGGCTTCGACGTGGCGCTCACCAGGGCGGTCGCCGACGCCGTGCGCGTGCCGGTCATCGCGTCGGGTGGCGTCGGCACGCTCGACCACCTCGTCGAGGGGGCGGTGGCGGGCGGCGCGGACGCCGTCCTGGCAGCGTCGATCTTCCACCGCCGGGAGCACACCGTCGCCGAGGCCAAGGCGCACATGGCGGCCGCCGGGGTCCCGGTGCGACCGGTCGACCCGGCCTGAGGCTGCCACCCGTACGGCCCGGTTCGCACGCCAGCTCGGCGCCGTGGCGCCGGGTCAGGCGCCGGTGCTGCTCCCCCCCGGCGACGCCGAGCCACTCGACGAGGACGGCGGCGTGGCGCCGAGCGACGAGTAGGCGATGGCGCCCGCCGGGGCCGAGACGCGCACGGCCTGGTGCCAGTGGTCGAAGGTCCAGTGGAGCGTCTCGACGCCGCCGGCGCCCGAGACCTGGCCGGTGAGGCTCACGGGGAGGTGGTCAGCCGACCGCAGGACGAGGCTGACGGACCCTGCCGGCGGTGTCCCGGACCCGAGCTTCATCCGGCCTGCCACCACCGTGGTGGCGGCGGAGCCCGAACCGGCCGAGGTGACCCGCAGCGGCTCGAGCGTGGTGTCGATCTCGCTCAGGTTCGAGCGCGTGGTGATGCCGTCGGCGAAACCGGTGTAGAAGCTGCCGAGCGACTTCGGCACCGAGATCCAGCGCCCGGCGTCGCGCTGGGCCACCGCGGCGGGCGCCCCGAGCTGGCCGAGCATGGCCGACGCGTTGCCCTGGAAGTAGACGGTCCCGTGCACCAGCAGGAGCGTGAAGCGCTGCGATCCCTGGGTGAGCACCTGGCGACCGCCGTCGGGGCCGGCATCGCCCGTGATGGTGTACGGCACGCCGTTCGTCACTGATTGCTGGACGTAGTGGTAGCTGCCTGCGGCCGTACCGGCGGCGATCGCCTGGCTCAGGGTCGACCGGGCGGCGGAGGCCGGGTTGCCGGGTGCGATGGCGGCGCCGATCCCCACGCCGGCACCGGCGGCCACGAGCACGGCCGCGACGAAGAGGAGCGCGAAGCGCCGGGACGGGCGGGGCCTGCGGCTGGCGGCGACACCGTGGGTCCAGTCCCACGGGCCGACCGGAGCCCCGTAGGCAGGTGAGGGCCCGTAGCCGGGTGGCGGTCCGTAGCCCGGCGGGGGCCCGTAGCCGGGTGGCGGTGCGTAGCCCGGCGGGGGGCCGTAGCCGGGTGGCGGTCCGTAGCCCGGCGGGGGGCCGTAGCCCGGCGGGGGCCCGTAGCCGGGTGGCGGTGCGTGGCCGGGTGGCGGCTCGTAGCCGGGTGGCGGTGCGTGGCCGGGTGGCGGCTCGTAGCCGGTCGGGGCGCCGTAGCCGGCCGGCGGTGCGTAGCTGGTCGGCATGCCGTGGCCCGTCGGCGTGCCGTAGCTGGTGGCGGTGCCGGTGCCGGTGCCGGGGGCCGGCCGGCCGATGTCGTGGTCCGCGCCGCCGCCGGGCGCGGCGGGCCTGCCCGAAGGCGGCTGGTAGCCGAAACCGGGCCCGTCGTCGCCCTCGGGCGGCCCCGCCGGCTGGACGGCACCGGGCGAGCCGGCGAGGTCCGGCCCGGGCCAGCCCTGCTGGACGGGACCGGACGGCACGGTGGGAGGGAGGGGGCCGCCGTGACCGGAGGGATCGCCGGCGTCAGCGTCGTTGGGCATCCCGCCAGCGTATGCCGCACCGCCAGCTCCGCGGCGCGCGGGCCGGCCGGTGGCCCGGCCATTGTGCGGTACCGTGCGAGGGTGGTCTCACCCCAGCCGCCCTCGTCGAAGCAGTCGATCACCATGCTGGCCGACCGCGTGCTCGCCCAGCAGCCCCAGGCCGAGGGCGAGCGCCGTTCCCGGGCCGGCATCCTGATCCCGGCGACCGCCCAGGTCTCCCGGCGCCTGGTGTGGGCCGAGGTGGTGGGTGTCGGCCCCCACGTCCGCTCGATCAAGGTGGGTGACAAGGTGCTGTTCAACCCGGAGGACCGCTTCGAGGTCGAGGTGCAGGGCGAGGAGTACGTGATCCTGCGCGAGCGTGACATCCATGCGGTCGCTGCCGAGCGGATCGAGGGCGGCACGGGGCTGTACCTGTGACCGGGACCGACGCGCGCTCGGGGGCCGCTGGCGGCTCGCCCGTCGCCACGCCGATGCCGTTCGACGAGGCGGAGATCGCCGGGCTCCGCTTCGCGGAGAACGGCCTCATCCCGGCCATCGTGCAGGACGTGGCGGACGGCACCGTGCTGATGCTCGGCTACATGGACGCCGAGGCGGTGCGCCGCACCCTCACCACCGGCAGGACGTGGTTCTGGAGCCGCAGCCGGCAGGAGTACTGGTGCAAGGGCGAGACGTCCGGGGACCGCCAGTGGGTGCGCGACGCCCGCTACGACTGCGACGCCGACGCGCTGCTCGTGGTCGTCGAGCAGGAGGGAGCGGGCGCCTGCCACACCGGCAACCGGAGCTGCTTCTACCGCGCCTTCGGCGGTGCCCGGGACGGCGGGGGCGCCGCGACGTGAGCGCGGGGCCACCGGCGGGCGAGGGCCCGGGTCGGGACGAGTTCGTCGCCCTGGCGCGCCGCCACCGGCTCCTGCCCGTGTGGCGGGAGATCGTCGCCGACACGCTGACGCCGGTGGGCACGTTCCTGGCGGTGGTCGGTGACGAGCCGGGCTTCCTGCTGGAGTCGGTCGAGGGCGGCGAGCGGTGGGGCCGGTACTCGTTCGTCGGGCGCCGGCCCCTCGGGCGGGTCGTATCGCGCCGCGGTGCGGTCGAGGTGGCGGGGGCGGCTGCCGTCGCCTCGGGGCGTGCCGGCGTGCTGGCGACGATGGAGGCGCTGCTGCAGGCCTACGAGTCGCCCGACCTCCCGGGCCTGCCGCCGCTGCACGGCGGCCTGGTCGGCTACCTCGGCTACGACGTCGTGCGCGAGGTGGAGCGGCTGGGCGAGCCGCCGGCGGACGACCTCGGCCTGCCCGATGCCGCGCTGAGCGTGATCGGCGAGCTGTGCGTCTTCGACCACTGGCGGCAGCGGGTCGTCCTGGTCCACAACGTGGTGGTGCCACCGGGAGGGGACGCCGCCGCCGCGAGCGCCTACGACGCGGCGGTGGAAGCGCTGGCCGTGCTCGCCGCCGACGCGTGCCGGCCCGTGCCGGGCGGCCCGCGGGTCATGCCGACCGGCGGGATCCCTGCGCCGGCGGTGGCCGAGCGGATGTCGTCCGAGGCGTTCCGGGCGGCGGTCGAGGCGGCGAAGGAGCACATCCGGGCCGGCGACATCTTCCAGGTGGTGCTGTCGCGGCGGTTCGACGTGGCACTGCAGGCGGACCCGTTCGACGTGTACCGGACGCTGCGCCTGGTCAACCCCAGCCCGTACCTGTACTTCCTGCGCGACCCCGCGTGCACGGTGGTGGGGGCGTCGCCAGAGCCCATGGTGCGCGTCCGTGACGGGGTCGTCACCTCCCGGCCTATCGCCGGGTCCCGCCCCCGCGGAGCGACCGAGGCGGACGACCGCCGACTGGCCGCCGAGCTGCCGGAGGACCCGAAGGAGCTGGCGGAGCACGTCATGCTCGTCGACCTGGCCCGCAACGACGTCGGCCGGGTGGCCCGGTTCGGCACGGTGGCCGTCGACGAGCTCATGGTGGTGGAGCGCTACAGCCACGTCATGCACCTGACGTCGCAGGTCTCGGGCCGCCTGGCGGCGGGGCGCGGCGCGGTCGACGTCCTGCGGGCCACCCTGCCGGCCGGCACGCTGTCCGGTGCGCCCAAGGTCCGGGCGATGCAGATCATCGACGACCTCGAGGTGAGCCGTCGCGGCGTGTACGGGGGCGTCGTCGGCTACGTGGACTTCTCGGGCAACCTCGACACGGCCATCGCCATCCGGACCATGGTGGTGCACCCTGACGGGCGCGCCTCGGTGCAGGCCGGCGCCGGCATCGTCGCCGACAGCGACCCCGCTGCCGAGGACGACGAGGTGCGCAACAAGGCAGCTGCGGTCCTGGCTGCCGTCGGTGCCGCCCACGCCATGCACGCGGGGGCACACCGCGCCGCTGGCCCGGCGGGCGAGGGTGCGGCCGCGGCGGGCAGCGCGGGTCCCCGGCGCGCGCCGGTCCACCCGGGCCGCGA
>JAJZYI010000148.1 GCA_021798135.1 Actinomycetes bacterium
GTGCTCCACCAGCCAGGAGCCCACGAACCCCTTGCCGCCCGTGACGAACGCTCGCACGCACGCACCTTAGGGCGTGCCGCCACGCGCCGGGGGCAGCCGTCCCGCTCGCGGCCCGGGGGTGCCGGCCGGACCGCGCCCCCACCCCCGGGGCCCGGCCGCCCGGGCCGGCAGCGTCACCACACCGCAGGGGCGCTCCTCACGGCAAGGCCTCGCCCGGGCCCGGCGGTCGCTGCGCCGCCGCCCACCGGTACGCCGCCACGTGCCCCTCGGCGCTGGCCGCCCACGTCCTCGCCGCCGCCGCCACCAGCCCGGCCTGCCGCCGGTGCTGGCGCGCCGGGCCGTCCGCCAGGGCCTCGGCCAGCGCCGCCGCCACGGACTCGGCCGACCCCGCCTCCGCCAGCACCGCGGCGTCACCGGCCAGCTCCGCCATCACGGAACCGGCCGTCGTCACCAGCGGAGCCCCGCACGCGGCGGCCTCGAGCGCCGGGAGCCCGAACCCCTCCTCGAGCGCCGGGTAGCAGACCGCGGCAGCGCCGCGCAGCAGCGCCGGCACGGTGTCGTCGGGCACGTAGCCGGTCCGCACGATCCGCCCGCGGTGCGCCGAGGCCGCCACCGACCGCTCGACCTGGTCGCCGCCCCATCCCGGCCGCCCGGCCAGCACCAGCCGCAGGTCGGGCCTGGTGCCGGCGACGCGGTCGAAGGCACCCACGAGCGCCGGCACGGCCTTGCGCGGCTCCAGGGTGCCGAGGAACAGGACGTACGGCGGCCGCACCCCGAGCCGCCGGAGCGCGTCGGCGTCCGCGCCCGGCCGCGGCTCGTCGGGGCGGAACCGGTCGTGGTCGACCCCGTGGGGCACCACGAACACGCGCCCCCGCACGCCGCCGGTCGCCGCCAGGCGGTCGGCCGTGGCCCGGCTCGGGCACACGATCGCCGCCGCCCGCAGCCGGGCCAGGGCGATCGCCCGACGGAAGAGGACCACCTTGCTCCGCTCGTGCCACTCGGGGTGCTCCACGAAGGTCAGGTCGTGCACCGTCACCACCGCCGGCACGGGGCACAGGACCGGCATCGTGTAGTGCGGCCCGTGGTGGACGGCGGCCCCCGCTCGGCGCAGCGCCCAGGCCAGGCCGGCCTGCTCCCACGCCAGCCGGGCCGGTCGCGACGGCGGCGCGCACGGCAGCACGGTGGGGGCGAGCTCCCGCCACCTGGCGGCGTCGTCCCGGCGGCACCACACCGCCGGACGGACGTCGTCGCGCCGGGCGAGCGCCCGCACCAGCTCCACGACGTAGCGCCCCGCGCCGACCGGGCGCTCGGGCACCGCCGTGGCGTCCACCGACACCACCAGGGCCCGGCCCCCCGGCGTCCCGGTCACCGCAGCGCCTGCCACAGCGCCACGTGCTCCGCCGCGCTCGCCCGCCACGTGCGGGCCGCCGCCCGGCGGTAGCCCGCCGCCACCAGGTCCCGGCGCGTGGCGTCGTCGGTGGCGACCTCCACCAGAGCGCCGGCGATGGCGTCCACGTCGGTGGGATCCACCTGGAGCGCGGCGCCGCCCGCGCTCGGCACCGCGCTGCACACCACGGGCGTGCCCGCCGCCATCGCCTCGAGCGGCGGCAGCCCGAACCCCTCCGCCAGCGGCACGTAGGCCAGCAGTCGCGCCCGGCGGTACAGGCCGGCCAGCACGGCGGCCGGGACGGGCCCGGCAGCCACCGCCTCGGCGGCCGGCGCCCCGGCAGCAGGCGCCCCGTCGCCCCAGCCGCGGGGGCCGACGACCACGAGCGGCATGCGCTCGCCCAGGCGGGCCTGGGCCCTTCGGTGCGCCTCGGTCAGGCGGGCGAGGTTCTTGCGGGGCTCGAGCGTCCCCACCGCCAGGACGAACGGCCCCGCCACCCCGAGCCGGGCGAGCAGCTCCCCGGCACCCCGGTCGTCCGCCGGCGGCAGGTGGTCGCTGCCGTGCTCGACCACGACCACGCGGCCGGCGGCCGCTCCCGCCCCCACCACGGCGTCGGCCACCGCGGCGGACGGCACCACCAGCCGGCTGGCCCGGGCGACGGCACGGTCGAGCGCGGCCTGGTGCCAGCGGCGGCCTCGTGCCGGGAAGGCCTGGGGCACGTCGAGCCAGGCCAGGTCGTGCACCGTGACCACCAGGGCGCGCCCGCGTGCCGGCGGCGACGCCAGCGACAGGGCGTGGACCACGGCGCCGCGGGTGCCGGCGTCGATGCCCGCGTCCCACAGCCGGGTGAGGAGGGGGCCCGGGACGGGGACGGCCCGCACCGGCACGCCCCACGCCCGCAGCGGGTCGGGGCGCGCCCTCGTCGCCGACGCCACCAGCTCCAGCGCCGGCAGCGCAGCGCCCCCCTGCCCCAGCGCCGCCAGCCCCGCCAGCAGGCCGGTGCAGTACGTCCCGATCCCGCCGGGTACCGCCCGGCGCAGCTGCTGCACCACCAGCGACACGTCCGGGCGGCCGGCCGGCGCCGCCCGCCCCGTGCCGGCCCGGCCCGCCGCGGTGCCGGCCCTCACCGGCCGGCCGCCTCGGCGTACAGGGCGGCCAGGCCCGCCGCGCAGGCGTCCCACGTGAAGCCGGCCGCCCGCACCCGGCCGCGCTCTGCCAGGCCCGCGGGCAGGTCGCCGTCGAGCGCCGCGGCCAGGGCGCCGGCCAGGGCGTCGTCGTCACCCGGGGGGACGAGCACGGCCGCGTCCCCGACCACCTCGGGGACCGCACCGGCCGCCGCCGCCACCACGGGGACGCCCGCGGCCATCGCCTCGAGCGGCGGGAAGCCGAACCCCTCGTAGCGCGACGGGTACGCCAGGACCGCGGCGTCGGCGAGCACCCGGGCCAGGTCCCCGCCGCCCAGGTACCCGCAGCGGACGACGCGCTCGGCCGCCGGCGACCGCTCGAGCGCCCGCCCGAGATCGGCGGCGCCCCAGCCGTCGGGACCGACGATCACCAGCGCCACGCCCGGCCGGTCGCCGGCGACGCGCTCGAAGGCACGCACCAGGCCGGGGAAGTCCTTGCGCGGCTCGACCGTCCCGACCGCCAGGACGTACCTCGACGCCCCGGGCGGGAGCGCGACCAGGTCGGTCGCCGGGCGCGGTGACGGCGGCGGTGACGGCGGGACGCCGTGGTGCACGGCCCGGACCCGCGCCGGGTCGGCGCCGAGCTCCGCCACCACCTCGCCGGCCACGAAGGCGGAGGGCGTGTGGACCCACGCGCCTTCCGCGACGGCCCGGCGGACCAGTGCGGGGAACGCCAGGGTGGCGGCGTCGCACAGCTCGGGGAAGCGCACGGTCGTGAGGTCGTGGACCGTCACCACCCGCGCCGCGCGCCGCGCCGGGGGCACCACGAAGTTCGTGCCGTGGACCACGTCGGCCGGCCCGGTGAACCACTCCACCGGAGGCCAGTCCCAGCGCGCCCACGCCCGGTGCAGCGGCCGCGCCGGCATCGCCCGCTGCCGGGCGGCCACGCCCGCCGGGAGCGCCGCCGTCAGCTGCCCTCGCCGGCGCCAGGTCACGGCGAAGGCCGACACCGAGAGGTCGGCGCGCCCGGCCAGCGCGGCGAGCGCGTGCTCGCAGAAGCGCCCGACGCCCGTCCGGACGCCCAGCAGCGCGGTCGCCTCGACCGCGACGGCGAGGGCACGGGGCGACCCCCCCGGGCGCTCGCCGGGGCCGGCAGGCGCCCCCGGCACCTTCGGCGTGCCGGCAGCGGCGACGGCGCCGGCGACGGGCAGGAGCGGGTGCACCGGTCGAGCCTTGCACATCCGCGCCGCCACCCGAGGCACGGCCGCGCCGCCACCCGAGGCACGGCCGCGCCGCCACCCGAGGCACGGCCACGGCAGTCCCAGCCCCGTTAGGGTGAGCCCATGCTCCACACCACCCGGCGCCGCGTCGGTCGCCAGGCAGCCCCGCCGGCCGCGCCGGCCGCCGCCACCGCCGTCGCACGCGTGCCGGCAGCCGCCGCCACGACCCCGGCGGCCGCCGTGCCCCCGAGCGCGCCCGCCGCCGCCGGGGCGGCGTCGTGATCGCCGTGCTCGCCGGCGGCGTCGGCGCGGCCCGCCTGCTGCGCGGCCTGGTGCGAGCCGCACCGCACGGGTCGGTGACGGCGGTGGTCAACACCGCCGACGACACCGTCCTCCACGGCCTGCACGTCAGCCCCGATCTCGACACGGTCTCCTACACGCTGGCCGGCTGGTCCGACGACGAGCGGGGCTGGGGCCTGGCCGGCGAGACGTGGACCACGATGGCCCAGCTCGAGCGGCTGGGCGGCCTCACCTGGTTCCGGCTGGGGGACCGGGACCTCGCCACGCACCTCTACCGGAGCCAGCGCCTGGCCGAGGGTGCCACCCTGTCCGAGGTCACGGCCGAGCTGTCGGCTGCCATGGGCGTGCCGGCCACCCTCCTCCCGATGTCCGACGACCCGGTCCGCACCCGCGTGACGCTGGCGGACGGCCGCGAGGTGGCGTTCCAGGAGTACTTCGTCGCCCTGGGCCACGCCGTCGCCGTGTCCGCGGTGCGCTTCGACGGCGTGGAGCGGTCGCAGCCGGCCCCCGGCGTGCTGCGCGCCCTCGCCTCCGCGGACAGGATCGTGATCGCCCCGTCCAACCCGATCGTGTCCATCGGCCCGGTGCTGGCGGTCCCGGGCGTGCGCGAGGCCCTGGCGGCCCGCCGGGCCGACACCGTCGCCATCTCACCCCTGGTCGGGGGCGCCGCGCTGAAGGGGCCAGCCGACCGGCTGCTGCGCGAGCTGGGCCACCGGTCCTCCGCCGCGGGCGTCGCCGCCCTCTACCGCGACGTCGCCGCCACGCTCGTCGTCGACGACGTCGACGCCGCCGACGCAGCCGATGTCGAGCACGCCGGCGTCCGCTGCGTCGTCGCCCCGACCGTCATGCGCGACGTCGACGCGGCGACGGCGCTTGGCCGGGTGGTCCTCGATGCCTGAGGCGACCGGCTCGGCCAGCGCCCCACCCGGCCCCGGGGACCGCGCCGGCGGCGCTCCCGGCACTGCCGAGCCGGGGCCGGGAGCGCGCGCCGAGCCGGCGACGGGCGGCGGGCTGCAGGTCCTGCCCGTCACGGGCATCGGCGAGGTCCGCCCGGGCGACGACCTGGCGGGCATGATCGCGGCCTGCGCGACCCTGCGGGACGGCGACGTCGTGGTCGTCACGCAGAAGGTCGTGTCCAAGGCCGAGGGCCGGCTCGTCCCCGTCGACGAGTCGGACCCCGCCGCCAGGCGCCGGCTGGCCGAGGCGGAGGCCGCGCGCGTCCTGCGCCGCCGGGGCGACCTCGTCATCACCGAGACGCACCACGGCTTCGTCTGCGCCAACGCCGGCGTCGACCTGTCCAACGTGGCCTCGGGCTGGGCGGCGCTGCTGCCGGTCGACCCGGACCGCTCGGCCCGCCGGCTGCGCGACGGCATCAGGGCCCGCTGCGGCGCCGACGTGGGCGTCATCGTGTCCGACACGTTCGGGCGAGCGTGGCGCCGGGGGGTCACCGACGTCGCCATCGGCTGCGCCGGCGTCGCCGCCGTCGTCGACCTGCGCGGCGAGCACGACGCCATGGGCAGGCCCCTGGTCGCCACCGAGATCTGCGTGGCGGACGAGATCGCCGGCGCTGCGGAGCTGGTCATGGGCAAGGCCGCCGGCGTGGCCGCGGCCGTCGTGCGCGGCGTGGCGCCGGACCTGCTGCGCCGCTCGTCCGTGGCGGACGAGATCGTGCGCCCGCCCGGCGAGGACCTCTTCCGCTGATCCCGCCCGGCGCGGCGACCGGTCAGGCCGTGCCGGCGCTCCGGGCGTGGTCGAGGACGGCCGCCACGCCGGTGCGCAGGTCGGTCCACGGGCGCCAGCCCAGGTGGATACCGGCCCGCTCGGGGTCGAGGGCGTTGCGGCGGAGCTCGCCGGGCCGCTCGCCGGCGTGCCGGGCGACCACCTCGGTCCCCGCCGCGTCGCCCATGGCCGCCACCAGGTCGTTGACCGACACCTCGTGCCCCGTCCCGACGTTGAGCACCAGCCCGCCCCCGCGTCCGGCCCCGCGCACGAAGGCGTCGACGACGTCGTCGACGTACACGAAGTCCCGCGTCTGCTCGCCGTCGCCGAAGACCGTGACCGGCTCGCCGCGCACCACGCGGTCGGCGAAGATCGCGACGACGCCCGCCTCGCCGTGCGGGTCCTGGCGCGGCCCGTACACGTTGGCGAGGGCCAGCGCGCAGAACTCGAGCTCGTGCAGCTCGCGGTAGCAGACGAGGTAGTCGATGGCGGACTTCTTCGACACGCCGTAGGGCGACAGCGGCCGGTGCGGGTGCGACTCGCGCACGGGGATGTCCTCGGCGGCCGGCTCGCCGTACAGGGTGCCGCCGCTGGCGGCGAACACGACCCGCGCGCTGCCCGCCGCCACCGCACCCTGGAGCACCTGCAGCGTGCCCAGCACGTTCACCTCGGCGTCGAACGTCGGCCGGGCCACCGACACCCGGACGTCGGCCTGGGCCGCCAGGTGGAACACCACCTCGGGCCGCCGCCGGACCATCAGGTCGACGAGGTCGGGCGACCTGACGTCGAGGTGGTGCACCCGCAGGTCGTGCCCGTGGTCGGCCCGGGCCCCGGCCAGGTTGGCGAGGGACCCGGTGGACAGGTCGTCGACCACGTCGACCGCGTGGCCCTCGGCGAGGAGCCGGTCCACCAGCGTCGACCCGATGAAGCCGGCGCCGCCGGTCACCAGCGCCCGCACGGCGCCTCCCCGTCGGGCTCCGGGCGCTGCCCCGCAGCCGCCCGGACCGCAGCCAGCGGCCCGGCCGTCACCGGCTGGTCGCCTCCGGCACCCGGGCGCCGTGCAGCTCGGCGCCTGCCGGCACGACCGAACCGTCGGCCACCACGGTGACGTCCTCGACTCGGGCCCCCTCCTCCACGGAGGCGCCCGGGCCCACGACCGAGCAGTCGACGACCGCTCCGGCGCCGACGCTGGCGCCGTCGAGCACGACCGACCCGGTGACCGACGCACCGGCGGCGACCGTCACGCCGGCCGCCAGGTAGCTGGCGCGCACCGTCGCGCCGGCGGCGACGGTCACGCCGGGCCCCAGGAGCGTGCCCTCGCCCGCCGTGCCGTCGACGACCGCGTCGCCGAGCACCCACAACCCCTCGGCGACGCGCCGGGCCCCGGGCGCCGGCGGGCCGCCCCGCACGCCGCTCAGCAGGTCGGCGTGCGCCTGCAGGTACGCCTGGGGCGTGCCGGTGTCGAGCCAGTAGGCGCCTGTCGCCAGGGCGTACAGGGTACCGGCGGCCACCAGGTCGGGGAACGTGCGGCGCTCGACGGACACCCGCTCGTCGGGGGCGATCCGCGCGAGGACCGACGGCTCCATCACGTACGCGCCGGCGTTGACCTCGTTGGAGGGCGCCTGCCCGGCCGGGGGCTTCTCCACGAAGGCGGTCACGCGCCCCTCGTCGTCGGTGACGACCACGCCGAAGCGCGACGGGTCGTCCACCCGGATGAGGGAGATGGTCGCCTCGGCGCCGGCCCGGCTGCGGTGGAACGCCACCAGGCCGGCGACGTCGAGGTCGGTGAGGACGTCGCCGTTCACGGCGACGAAGGTGTCGTCGATGCCTGCCGCGGTGGCGGCGAACCGGATCGCCCCGCCCGTGTCGAGCGGCTCCGCCTCCACGACGCACTGGACCGGGACCCCGTCCACGTGCCGGCCCTCGTAGGCCGCCACGAAGTCGTCGGGCCGGTACCCGAGAGAGAGGACGATGCCGTCGATGCCGGCGCGGACGAGCGACGCCAGCACGCGGTCGAGCATGGTCACGCCCGCCACCGGCAGGAGCTGCTTGGGCCGGGTGTTGGTCAGCGGGCGGAGGCGAGTGCCCTCGCCGCCGACGAGGACGACCGCCTTCACCCTGACGAGCCGCTCGTGCCCGAGCGTCCGGCGGAGCTGCTCGCCGTGCCGGTGCTGGCCGTGCCGGCGCTCGCCGCGCCCGTGCTCGCCGTGCCGGTGCTGGCCGTGCCGGCGCTCGCCGTGCCGGCGCTGGCCGTGCCGGCGCTCGCC
>JAJZYI010000149.1 GCA_021798135.1 Actinomycetes bacterium
GCCCCGTGGCGGCGGCCAGGCGGTGGCCCACGAGCAGGCGGCGCACGCCGCTGCGCAGCGCGGCGCCGACCAGCATGGGCACCGCGACCAGGCTCCGCGCCGCCGCCCCCGGCTCGGCGAGCACCCGGCGCAGCGTGGACCGGGCCCGGTGCACCCGGGCCCGGGCGTTGTCCTCGGAGATGCCGAGCTGGCTGGCGACCTCGTCGTAGGAGAGGTCGTCGACCACGCGCAGCTCGAACGCCTGGCGCTGGGTGGTCGGGAGGCCCGACACGGCGCGGCGGACGGCCTGGGTCGCCACCGGGTCCGGCACCACCTCGGCCACGTCGGGTCCCGCCGGCTCGCCGGGGAGGCGGGCGGCCAGGCGGGCCGCGGCGGACCGCTGCGCGCCGGCGTCGGCGCACACGTTGGTCATGATCCGCATGAGCCACGCCCCGGTCCGCCAGTCGCCGCTCGCCCCGAACCGGCCCAGCCCGCGGAAGGCCCGAAGGAGCGTCTCCTGGACGGCGTCCTCGGCGTCGCGCCGGTCGCGCAGGTGGTTGCGGGCGTAGGCGGCCAGGGCCGGCAGGTGCGACCGCACGAGCTCGGCGAACGCGTCGGGGTCGCCGGCACGGTGCGCCTCGACGAGCGCGCGGTCATGCGCCTGCGCGCCGTGTTCCTTGTCGGTCCAGATCGCTGCGATGGCCATAGCGCGGAGCACCCCCGGCCCGGACAGGGCGCGCCCACCGGCCAGGCGGCGGGCATGGCAGGCGTCGGCTGCCGCCCCAACGCTACACGGCGCGCGGTCGAAGCGGGTCGACCGTCGCTGCGGGCTGCGGGCTGCGGGCTGAGGGTTGCGGGGTCCCGGCTGTGTGCTGCGGGTTGCGGGCTGCGGGCTGCGGGAGGGCTCGGCCGGCCCGCCACCCGCAGCTGCACCCGGGGGCCCGTCGGCCCCGGCCGCGCCGAGGGGGCACCTCCACGGCGAGCCCGGCGGCCCCGGCCGGCGACCGCCCTGGCCGCCACGGTGGGGGGCGAGGCCCCGCCGCGGCGGCCACGCTCCGTGCGGCTGTCGAGCCGTGCCGGCCGCATCCTCGATACATCCCGCACAAGGCACGTGACGTTGCGTGGCGTGCCGTGGACCGGTCGCCGACCCGCAGCGGCCGTGGCGGGAGCACGACGACCACCGGCGGAATTCCCGTGTCACAGGAGGACTACTGCATCCGTTGTACAGGGGTGTAGGGTCAGCGGGTCTCGTCGAGGTGTCGCCGCGCGAAGGCGGGTGGCCGAGGCGGGAGCCAGAAGAAGCACCACCGAGGAGGCAAACCCTTGACAGACAGTACGTTCCGACTCCGCCGAGCAGCGGTAGCGCTGCTGGTCGGCGCGGGTGCGGTCGGCGGCGTGATCGCCGGCGCGGCGGGGATCGCCGGCGCCGCCGACACGCTCGCCAGCGGCTCGACCATCGCCGCCACCAGCGCGCCCGCCATCCCCTCCACGGGGACCCAAGCCGCAGGCGGGCTCACGATCACCATCGCCGGCGGCTCCACTGTCACCGCCGGTGACACGGTCAACCTGGCCGTCACGGCCGGTTCCGGCACGGTCGACTGGGCCGGCGCCAGCGCCTCCGCCACCGGCATCACGGTGACGGGCACCAGCGGCATCGGCAGCAACATCCTGAAGCTGACCGTCGGCGCCTTCTCGTCGACCAGCGCGGCCACCATCAACGTGACCGGCGTCTCCTACTCGACCAGCGCCGCCACCGGCACCCTGGCCGTGGTGGCGACGCTGAACACGAGCACGCCCTCCCTCATCGGGACGTTCGCGCCGACCACGGGTGTTGCCAACGCCACCCTGCCGACCACCGGCGCCAGCTTCTCCCTGGCCGCCGCAACGACGCCGACGATCGGCGCCGGGGTCACCAAGCAGGCCGCAGGTAACTGGAAGCTCGGCCTGTACGGCGCCACCACCACCGGCTGGACCGCCGGTGACACGGTGAGCATCGACGTCGAGGTGCCGGGCACCACCACCAACTGCACCGGCGGCTTCACCACGCCGGAGTCGGTCGGCTTCGCCGCCGTGCCGACCGCTGCGGTCACCGCGGTCACCGGTGCGGTGAGCACCCTCCCGGCCGTCTCGGTGTCGCTCGGCCAGACGACGGCGTGCTCGGGCACCTCGGTGAACGACGCCCTCATCGTGAAGTTCACCAACTCCGGCTCGATGACGAGCGCCGCCGGCACCAACCAGGCGCCGTCGGCGACCATCACCCTGAGCGGCATCGCCTACAACGTGTCCGCGGCGGCGCCGGCCGGCAACGTGGTCGTCTCGGCCACCGCCAGCACCGGTGCCTCCGTGGTCGACGGCACGGCCGCCCCGGGTGTCACGGTGACCAACAACTCCACCGCCGCACCGGGCCCGTCCAACGCCAGCGTGTCGGCCGTCACGCTGACCGCCAACAGCCCGGCCGTCTCCGTGCCGGTCGGCGCGGTCAACCAGCCGATCAGCAACATCACGCTGACCGAGTCGGCCGCCGGCCAGGTGACCGGTGCCGTCACGCTGACCCTGACCGACAGCGCCGCCGGCCACACCGCCGTGTTCGACGCCGCCTCCACGCCGAAGGTCGCCGCCACCGGCGGGGCCACGGTCGGCGCCGTGACCGGCATGGGCACCGACGCGCTGTCGTTCACCATCAGCACGCCGTCGAGCAGCACCGGCTCCTACACGGTGAGCGGCCTGACCGTCGACACGCCGGCCTCGCCCGTCGGCAACGTGACCGTCACAGCGGCGTTCACGCCGGCCGGTGCGGCGACCTCGCCGGTCGGCCCGGCGACGGCGTTCACGGTGAGCCAGACCGTCACCATCTACGGCCCGACGGCCGACGCCACCGCGGCGCAGGAGTTCGAGACGGCCTTCCCGTACGCCAGCGGCATCTGCCCCGGCAGCGGTGCCAACGGGCTGGGCAGCTCGCCCAACCGCCCGGCGGTCATCGCCACCAACGCCAACTACCCCGACGCCCTGGCCGCGGCCTACCTGGCCCGCAACCTCGGCACGGGTGAGCTGCTGACGGGCCCGACCTCGCTGTCGTCGTCCACCATCAACGCCCTGCGCCTGGAGGGCATCACCAAGGTGTACCTGGTGGGCGGCCCGCTGGCCATCAGCAGCGCCGTTGAGTCGCAGCTCTCGGCCCTCCCGGCCTACAACTGCGGTGGCAGCTCGGCGGTGACCAGCCTGCTCGGCACGGCCGTGAACATCAGCGTCCAGCGGATCGCCGGGCAGACCGAGTACGGCACGGCGCAGGACATCGCCGAGTTCTCGGGCTCCGGCGCCGTCCAGAGCGCTGCGTTCTCGGGCGCCTACGCCGGCACCAACACCTCGGGTGGCAACGGCATGTACAACGACACCAGCGGCACGGCCTCGACCGGCCCTGGCACGTCGGTGGCCCTGCCCACCGCCATCCTGGCCACCGGCCAGGGCTTCCAGGACGCCGAGGCCGCCAGCACGCTGGCGTACAAGAACGGCTTCCCGATCCTGCTGACCACGCCGACGGCGCTGTCGCCGGAGGCCCAGACCGCCATGCAGGCCCTGGGCATCAAGCAGGTGATCCTGATGGGTGGCCCGCTGGCCGTGTCCAACTCGGTGGTGACCTCCCTGCAGGGCATGGGCATCTCGGTGCTCCGCATCGCCGGGCAGGACTACACCGACACCGCCGTGCAGCTGGCCAACTTCGAGGTCAACACCACCGTCGGTGGGCTCGGCCTCGGCTGGACGCCGTCCGGTACCGTCGTGGTGGCCCGCGGTGACTTCTACACCGACGGCCTCGCCGGCGCCGTGGTCGCCGCCACCGGCTCCGTGCCCGGTGCCAGCGCCTGCACGGTGAACGTCGGGACCGGGGTGACCAGCTGCAGCTACGCCAAGGGCACGCCGCTGCTGCTCACGCTGAACCCGACCACGGTCGGCCAGTACCTGACCGGCTTCCTCAACACGGCAGGGACGGCAGGCATCGACAACAACGTGGCGAACAAGATCAGCTCGCTCACGATCCTGGGCGGGCCGCTGGCCGTCACGCCGGCCACCATCTCGGCCATGCAGACCGCCCTCGGCGGCTGACACGGCCACGCATCGGCTGGCACCCGGGCACGCCGTGACCGGGCACGCCGGCTGAGCACCGCAGTACGGCAACACGGTGGAGGGGCCCTTCGGGGCCCCTCCACCGCGTTGGGCACCCGGGGCGAGCGGGCCCGTGCGCCGGCCTGCGCTTGGCGCCCCGGGGGTATTGACTGGGATGACGGAGGCCATCCAGCGGGGGCGTCGCTCGGCGAGCCCCGGACGCGCAAGCGGAAAGGAGCCCGCATGCATTGCTCGGACGTGCTGGCCGACGCCTTCGGCCGGATCAGCGAGGGCGTCGACCAGGTGGTCGACGGCCTCGACGCCGACCAGCTCGCCTTCCGGCCCGGGGACGGGGCCAACTCGATCGCCTGGCTCGTCTGGCACCTGACCCGCGTGCAGGACGACCACGTCGCCGCCGCCGCCGGCATGGAGCAGGCGTGGACGGCCGCCGGGTGGGCCGACCAGTTCGCCCTGCCGTTCGACGCGTCCGCCACCGGGTACGGGCAGACCCCCGACGAGGCGGCGAAGGTCCGCGTCGGCTCCGGCGCGACCCTCCTCGCCTACCACCACACGGTCCACCAGCGGACCATCCGCTACGTCCACGGCCTGGACGACGAGGACCTGGAGCGCGTCGTGGACGAGTCGTGGTCGCCGCCGGTGACCCTCGGCGTCCGCCTCGTCAGCATCATCGCCGACGACCTGCAGCACCTCGGGCAGGCCGCCTACGTGCGCGGTCTGCTCGGCGCCACCTGACCGGCGCCGGCCCGGCCGGACCTGCCGGCCTGCGCCGCGGCCGGTACGCTGCAGCGCGGGACGGGCGGGCGACGCGGACGGGCCACCGGGCCCGCCCCGCACGGCCGGCCCCGCCGGGCCGACGGGGCGCCGGCGTGCCGGTGCACCGGGGCTCCCGGCCGGACCGGCGCCGAGGGGAGCCGGCAGCCGCCGTCCCCAGGGCGTGCCGGTGGGGAGCCGGCGCGGGAGCGGAGGTGCGGTGGACGCGCAGCGGATCCTGAACGTGGACGACGCCAGGCGCCGGGCGCGCCGTGCGCTGCCCGCCGTGGTGTTCGACTACATCGACGGCGCCGCCGACGACGAGGTCACCGTGGCGGCGAACGCGGCCGCCCTCCGGCGCCTCGCCTTCCGACCCCGCATGGCCACCGGCCGGACCGACGTCAGCCTCGCCCGCACCGTCCTCGGTACCGAGGTGGCGCTGCCGGTGCTGCTCGCCCCCTGCGGGCTGGTGCGCCTCATGCACCCCGACGGCGCCGTCGGCGTGGCGCGCGCCGCGGCCTCGCGCGGGACGGTCTCGGTGCTCAGCACCGTGGCGGGAGCCCGCCCCGAGGCCGTGGCCGCCGCGTCGAGCGGACCGGCCTGGTTCCAGCTCTACGCCCCCGGCGGCCGCGACCAGGCCGGGCCGCTGCTCGACCGCGTGCGGGCCGCGGGCTACGGCGCGCTGGTGGTCACCGTCGACACCCCCGAGCTCGGCAACCGCGAGCGGGACCTCCGCAACGGGGTGCGCAACCCGCTGAAGGTGGACGCCCGGGTCGCGGCGCGCCTGGGCCCCCAGATCCTCGCCCGGCCCGGCTGGGCGGCGCGGATGGCGGCGCACGCCTGGCGCGAGCGCACGGCGGCCGGCGGGACCCGGCGAGGCGCGCCGTCGGAGCGAGGCGGCGCGCCGGCCCCCGGCGGTGCCACCGCCGCGAACGGTGCCGGGGGCGGCGCCGGCGAGGGTGCGGGCGGCGCCGATGGGGGCGCGGGCGGCACCGGTGAGCGCACCGGTGGGGGTGTGGGTGCCGCCGGCGCGCTGTCCAGCGCGGGGACCGTGGCCATGCTGGCGTCGCCGTTCACCTGGTCCGACGTGACGTGGCTGCGCGACCGGTGGGGCGGCCCGCTCGTGGTGAAGGGCGTGCTGAGCGGCCCCGACGCGGCCAGGGCGGCGGACGCCGGTGCCGACGCGGTGGTCGTCTCCAACCACGGCGGTCGCCAGCTCGACGGCGCGCCGGCGACGATCGACGTGCTGCCCGAGGTGGTCGGCGCCGTGGGCGCCAGGGTCCAGGTGCTCGTCGACGGCGGCATCCGGCGCGGCAGCGACGTCGTCAAGGCCCTCGCCCTCGGGGCCCGGACCGTGCTCGTCGGCCGCGCCTACCTGTACGGCCTGGCGGCCGCGGGCGAGGCCGGCGTCGGCCGCGTCCTCGACGTGCTCGGCGCCGAGATGGTCCGGACGATGCGGCTGCTCGGCTGCTCGGACGTCGACGACCTCGACCCGAGCTGGCTGCAGGCACCCGGCGGCTGAGCGCACGCGGCGGCACCGCAGGCGAGCGCCGGCGCCGGTCCCCCGGGTCAGCCTGCGGCGGGGACCAGCTCCCGGTACAGCGCCTGCAGGTCGTCGACCTCGTCGGCCACCGTCCGGATGGCGGTGTCCCGCGCGCCGGCCCGCAGGCGCGCCACGAGCGCCCGGTCGTCGACCAGGCGGACGAGGGCGCGCGCCAGGGAGCCGGGATCGGCGTGGTCGAACGCCAGCCCGTTCACGCCGGGCACGACGGCGTCGGTGATGCCGAAGGCGCCGGAGCCCACCACGGCGACGCCGGCGGCCAGGTACTCGCGGGTGACGCGGTGGAACGTCTCGAACACCGACGTGGACAGGCCCACGTCCGCCCGGCCGAGCAGGTCCGGGAGGTCGGCGGGCCGGTACGGGCCGCGGTCGGTGACCCGGCGGTCGCCGGCGAGCGGTCCGAGCAGCGAGCGGTCGCCCCCGCCGGCGACGGTGAGCCGCCAGTCGTCGCGCCCGGCGAGGGCCGGGTCGGTGAACGCCCGGACGACGGCGCCGATGCCCTTGGCCGGGTCCGCCAGTGCCAGCAGCACGACCCGCAGGGGCGGGTGCGGTCCACCTCCCGCCCGCGCCGGTGCGGGCACGGCGGCCCCCGATGCCGGCGCCACGTCGACCCCCAGGGGCGCGGCCAGCCCGGACGCCGGCGCCAGGTCGGGCACGGCGGCCCCGGACGGCGGCGCCAGGTCGACCCCCATGGGCACGACCCGCACCCGGCGGGGGTCGAGGGGCAGGGTCGCCTCGAAGTAGCGGCGGAAGCCGTTCGAGGCGAAGACCACCCGGTCGAACACGCTCCCGTACTGGTGCACGGCCCTGGCCCGCTTCCGCAGCAGCGACCGCACCAGCTGCTCGTGCCGGAGCTCGCCCGCGGCGCCGACGGCGCGGGCCGGTCCTGCGCCGTCGCCGGGCGGTCCTGCACCTGGTCCGGGAGCGCCGCCGCCGTCCGGGCGGCGCCAGCCCGCCCACACCGGGTCGAGCACGGCGGCGACGCACCCGGCGCAGCGCGCGGCGGTGAGCGGCGCCGGGCAATACCCCGCGGGGCCCGACAGCGGCGACACCGGGGCGACCAGCGCGCACAGGTCCTCGGCGCACGACACGGTCCGGACCACCGGGATCCCGCGCGCCGCCGCCAGCTCCGGCACCGACAGCGGCAGATCGACGTTGTCGACCACGTGCACGACGTCGGGGCGGAGCGCCCGCAGCAGCCCCTCGACGGCGGCGTCGGGGCCGACCGCCGGCGGGGCCGGGTCCGCCGGCACCGCCGGCATCTGCAGGGACCACAGGGCGCCGCGGGCGGGCGTGGGGGGCACCGCAACCCGCCAGAACCGCTCTCCCGCCGCCCGCCGCCGGCGCAGGCGGTCCCACCCGGGCGCGGCCGCCGAGGGGTGGAGGACCGTGACGTCCCAGCCCCGGTCGGCCAGAGCGGTGGCGTAGCCGTGGGCGGCGAGCGGCGTGCCGGTGTGCTCCTCGGGCGGCAGGCCGTGCACGACCAGCAGCACCGAGAGGGGCCGGTCGGGGACGGTGCCGCCCGCGCTGCCGGTGCCGGCCGTGGCGCCCGGGGTGCCCCCGGTGCCGGTGCCGCCCGCGCTGCCGGTGCCGGCCGTGGCGCCCG
>JAJZYI010000150.1 GCA_021798135.1 Actinomycetes bacterium
GCGCGGGTGGCCGCGACCGCCGGCCGGGCCGGCGAGGACCCGGCGCCCGCGGGTGGCCGGCAGCCGGCCTCTCGGTGGTGCCCGCCCGCCCGGCTATGCTGCTCGCTTCGGCAGACGTGCTCGTCGCGCGTCCGCCGGAGCGCCACCGGCGCCGGTGCGACCTGCAGCAGTGCCCTCGCGGGCCGAGCCGGGCGCCGACCGACCACCCGCAGCACACCGTCAGGAGTCCCCATGGCCGAGATCACGTTGCGAGCCACCGCAGGCAGGGGCATCGGCTCGTCCGAAGCCCGCCGGCTGCGCCGCGAGGGGCAGATCCCCGCCGTGGTGTACGGGCACGGCATGGAGGCGATCGCCGTCGCCGTCTCCAAGCGCGACCTGCGCACGGTGCTCGGCACGGACGCCGGCAGCAACGCCGTGCTGTCGCTGCACATCGGGGGCGACCGCTACCTTGCCCTCGCCCGCGAGATCCAGCGTCACCCGGTGCGCGGGACTGTCGTCCACGTCGACTTCCAGGTGGTGGACCCCGACGAGGCGGTCTCGGCCGACGTGCCGGTCGTGCTCGTCGGCGAGGCGACCGCGGTGGCGCACGGCGACGGGATCGTCGACCAGCAGCTGTTCACGCTCACGGTGCAGGCGACGCCGTCGCGGATCCCGTCGAGCATCGAGGTGGACGTGAGCGGGCTGACGATCGGTGGCGCCGTCCGCGTGGCCGAGGTGGTCCTGCCGCCGGGCGTGACCACCGACGTCGACCCGGAGACGACCGTCGTCCACGGTGCGCCGCCGCGGGTGCAGGCGCGGGCCGAGGGCGCGGCGGAGGGTGCCGAGGCCGCCGCAGCGGAGGGGTAGGCCCTGGTCCGGCTGCCCGCCAGGGCGCCTCGCACCGGCGCGTCGGCCGAGGTCCTGGTGGTGGGCCTGGGGAACCCCGGCCGCGAGTACGAGGGGACGCGGCACAACGTCGGCGCCGACGCCGTGCGCCTGCTCGGCGAGCGCCACGGCGAGCGCCTCCGCGCTGAGAAGGGCCTGCGGGCCGAGGTCGCGCCGTGGCGAGCGGCCCAGGGCCTCGTCGCTCTCGCCGTTCCCTCGACCTACATGAACGACTCCGGCCTGGCGGTGGCGGCGCTCGTCCGGCGGTTCGGGGTCGCCGACGTCGGCAGGCTCGTCGTCGTCCACGACGAGCTCGACCTCCCGGCCGGCCGGGTGAAGGTCAAGGCCGGCGGCGGCACGGCCGGCCACAACGGTCTGCGGTCGATCCACGCCCACCTGCACGACACCGGCTACGTCCGCGTCCGCATCGGGATCGGCAAGCCACCGGGCCGGCAGTCGGGAGCCGACTTCGTCCTGCGCAGGCCCGGCGTTGCCGAGCGCACGCTCCTCGACGTCGCCGTCGAGCGGGCCGCCGACGCCGTCGAGAGCATCGTCGCCGAGGGCGTCGACGCCGCCATGACGCGCTTCAACGCAGCGGACTGAACGCTCGCCCGGACCGCCGGGCGAGCGGCCGCGGGTGCGCCGCAGGCGGTGCGGGTCGGGTCGGGTGGCGCCGGTACCCTGTCGAGGTGGCCCCCCACCCATCGGCTCCGCTGGCCGACCTGAGCGCGCTGCTGCGCCGCGATCCCGCCGTCCGGCGGCTGGCCGAGGGCGACGGCACCGCCGCCGTCACCGAAGCTGCGGTGCCAGCGGTGCTGGCGGCCATGCGCACGCCGGCGGGCGCCGGTCCGCTGCTGGCGGTGACGCCCACCGCGGCCGACGCCGAGCGGGTCGCCCATGACCTGTCGGCGTTCCTGCCCGAGGACGACGTGGAGCTGTTCCCCGCCTGGGACACGCTGCCGTTCGAGCGGGTCAGCCCGCAGGTGGCGACGATGGGCCAGCGGCTCCGCGTCCTGTGGCGGATGCAGGGCCACGGCGCGACCGAGCCGATGGGCCCTCCGGCGGTGGTGGTGGCACCGGTGCGGGCGGTGCTGCAGCGGCTGGGACCGCTCGACGAGTGGACGGCGCCGCTCTCAGTGGCCAAGGGTGAGCAGGTCGACCAGCGCGAGCTGGTCGAGCGCCTGGTCCGCCTGGGGTACCGGCGCGAGTACCAGGTCGAGCACCGCGGCGAGGTCGCCGTGCGCGGGGGGATCGTCGACGTCTTCCCGGCGTCCGGGGACCTGCCCGTGCGCGTCGACCTGTGGGGCGACGAGGTGGACCGGCTGGCGACGTTCGACCCGTCCGACCAGCGCTCGATCGGCGAGATCGACCGGGTCGTGCTGTTCGGCTGCCGAGAGCTGGTGCCCGGCCCCGCCGTCCGCGCCCGCGCCGCCGAGCTGCTGGCGCAGGCGCCGTGGGGGCGGGCCCAGTGGCAGCGCATCGCGGACGGGGAGCTCTTCGACGGCATCGAGTCGTGGCTGCCGTGGCTGGACGAGGCCGGCCGGCTCCTGCCGGACCTGCTCGGCCCGTCCGCACGGGTGGTGCTCGTCGACCCGCGCCGGGCCCGCGACCGCGCCGCCGAGCTGCTCCTGGACGAGACCGCGCTGGCGGACGCCCTGGCCGTGACGTGGGGGGCGACCGAGCCGCCGGCCGGTCCCGGCGACGCTGCCGGTGCTCGGGGCCCGGGGGACGGCGCGGCTTCGCGGGTGCGTGACGTCACGGAGGGCGCGTCAGCGGGCTTCCCGCGCATGCACCTGCCCTTCGACCGCCTGCTGGCCCACTGTGCCGCCGGGGTGACCACCGTCGTCCCGGCGGCCGAGGGGCCGGAGACCGACACCGTCGACGCCCGGGGCTGGGGCGCTGTCCGGCCCGAGCGGAGCGAGCTCGCCTCGCGCGTCTCGGCGCTGGTCCGTGACGGGTTCACGGTGGTCGTCTGCGCGGAGGGCGCGGGGTCGGCGGAGCGCATGGCCGCCAACCTCGCCGAGGAGGGCGTGGTGCTGGCCTCCGGCGGCGGGCCGGGTGCCGTGTCGCCGGCGCCGGGCGCGAGGCCGCCGGCGCCCGCCGGCGTGGCCGAGGTGCGGGTGGCGTCGATCGACGGCGGCTTCGTCGCGGCCACGGCCAAGGTCGCCGTCCTGGCCGAGGCCGACGTGAGCGGCCGCAGGCGGGCGCACCGGAGCGCCCGGGCCCGTGCCCGACCCGTCGACGGCTTCTTCGACGACCTGTCGCCCGGCGACTTCGTGGTCCACCGCCAGCACGGCGTGGCTCGCTACGCGGGCATGGTGACCCGCACGGTCGGGGGCGCGGCGCGCGACTACCTGCTCCTGGAGTACCGCGGCGACGACAAGCTGTACCTGCCGTCCGACCAGATCGGCGCGCTGACGCCGTACAGCGGCGGCGAGTCCCCGTCGCTCAATCGTCTCGGCGGCACCGACTGGCAGCGCACGCGGGCGAAGGCTCGCGCCGCGGTGCGGGCCGTCGCCGAGGAGCTGGTCGCCCTGTACCGCCGGCGGCTGCAGGTGCCCGGCCACGCCTTCGACGCCGACACGCCGTGGCAGCGCGAGCTCGAGGACGGCTTCGCCTTCGTGGAGACCGCCGACCAGCTGCGTGCCGCGGCCGAGGTCAAGGCGGACATGGAGGTGCCCACGCCCATGGACCGCCTCGTCTGCGGCGACGTCGGGTTCGGCAAGACCGAGGTCGCCATCCGGGCCGTCTTCAAGGCCATCCAGGGCGGCAAGCAGGCGGCGGTGCTGGTGCCCACCACCCTGCTGGCCCAGCAGCACGCCCAGACCTTCGCCGCCAGGTTCGCCCCGTTCCCGGTGCGGGTCGAGATGCTGTCGCGGTTCCTGACGCCGGCACAGGCCAAGGAGGTCGTCGCCGGCATCGCGGACGGCAGCGTCGACGTGGTGATCGGCACCCACCGGCTGCTGGCGTCGGGCGTGGCGTTCAAGGACCTCGGGCTCCTGGTCGTGGACGAGGAGCAGCGCTTCGGCGTCACCCACAAGGAGGCCATCAAGCAGCTGGCCGCCGGGGTCGACGTGCTCACGCTCACGGCCAGCCCGATCCCGCGCACCCTCGAGATGGCGCTCACCGGGATCCGGGACCTGTCGCTCATCTCGACCCCGCCCGCCGCCCGCCAGCCGATCCTCACCTACGTCGGCGAGTACGACGAGGCGGCCGTGGTCGAGGCCATCCGCCGCGAGCTGCTGCGGGAGGGGCAGGTCTTCTTCGTCCACAACTGGGTGCGCGACATCGAGCAGGTGGCCGCGCGCGTCCGCCAGCTCGTCCCCGAGGCCCGCGTGGCGGTCGCCCACGGGCAGATGGACGAGGGCTCCCTGGAGCAGGTGGTCCTCGACTTCTGGGAGAAGCGCTTCGACGTGCTGGTGTGCACCACGATCATCGAGTCGGGGATCGACATGCCGACCGTCAACACCCTGGTGGTCGACCGGGCGGACCGGCTCGGCCTCGGGCAGCTGCACCAGCTCCGAGGCCGGGTCGGGCGCTCGGGGCAGCGGGCGTACGCGTACCTGCTGCACCCGGCCGACCGCGTCCTGAGCGAGACGGCCTACGAGCGCCTCCGCACCATCGGCGAGCACACCGAGCTCGGCAGCGGCTTCAAGATCGCCATGCGGGACCTCGAGATCCGCGGTGCCGGCAACCTGCTGGGCGAGGACCAGTCCGGCCACATCGCCGCCGTCGGCTACGACCTGTACGTGCAGCTGGTGGCGGAGGCCGTCGCCGAGCTCAAGGGCGAGCCGGTGCGCGCCGGGGCCGACGTCACCATCGACGTGCCGTCGGTGGCGCACCTGCCGGCCGACTACGTCGAGCGCGAGGACCTCCGCCTCGAGGCCTACCGGCGGCTGGCCGCGGTCCGCGAGGCGTCCGAGGTGGACGACATCCGCGCCGAGTGGCTCGACCGGTTCGGCCCGCTGCCGCCGCCGGCGCTCGGGCTCCTCGACGTGGCGCAGCTGCGCGTGGAGTGCGTGAGGACGGGCGTCACCGAGGTGTCGGCCACCGCCGCGGGCGGCGCGGCGCTGGGGGCCGTCGGCGGCGCGGGGCGGCGGGCCCTCGTGGGCCGGCTGTCGCCCCTCGTCCTCCCGGCGAGCGCGCAGGTCCGCCTGCGCCGGCTGCACCCCCGTGCGGTGTACAAGGAGGACGGCAACCAGCTGGTCGTCCCGTTGCCTCCCGGCGAGCCACCGGTGGTGGCGCTGACCGGGCTGCTGCGCCAGCTGGTGCCCCCCGCGGCGGCGGCCGGCTCGGGAGGCCCCCAGCCCGAGTCGTCGGCGGCAGGTGCGCGCCGGTAGCATGCCCTCCTCGTGAGACGTCTCGCTGTCCTGGTCGCCCTGCTGGCTGTCGCCGTCGCCGCCTCCGCATGCACCGGGTCGACCGGTGCGGCCACGGTGGGTGGCACGTCGATCTCCCGTGCCACGCTGAACGAGCAGCTCGCCGCCATCGTGGACAACGCCGATGCCGGCTGCGTCTTCTCCACGGTGTTCGCGCCCACGGGAGCGACGATCCCAGGAGCGGGCGAGGGCACGGTGACGTCGGAGGTGGCGTCCACCGAGCTCGACGACCTGGTCGTCGACCGTCTGCTCACCCAGGACCTCGCCGCGCACGGCCGCGCGATCACGGCCGCGGACCTGCAGGCGGCCCGGGCCGATCTGGCTGCCCAGGTCAGCGGGGCCGTCGCCAGCGCGTCGCAGAGCGGGTCGCTGCCCGCCCCCTGCCGCTCCCTCTCGGCCAACCCGGTGGCGAGCATGCCGGCCGTCTACGGCGACCAGGTCGTCCACTTCCTGGCCGCGCAGGAGCAGTTCCGGGCCATGGTCGGCAACGTCGACATCTCGGCCGGGGCGATCGCGCAGTACTACCAGCAGCACCAGGCTGACTTCCGGCAGGTCTGCCTCCACGTCATCGTGTCGAACAGCCAGGCGGCGGCCCAGCAGGTCCACGCGGCGGTGGCCGGCGGCCAGTCGTTCGCCGCCGCCGCCGGCGGTCCCGGAGCGGACACCCAGCTCACCCCGCCGAGCGGCCAGATCCCCTGCGAGCTGCCCGCGACCATCACGTCGACGTTCGGCACCGCCCTGTCGGCCGCCATCCTGGGCGCGTCGCCGGGCCAGCTCCTGGCGCCGGCAGCCTGGACCGACCCGTCGACGGGCGGCGCCTACTGGCTCGTCGTCCGCGTCGACTCGCTGACCGCCCTGCCGCTCTCGCAGGTCACGTCGACCATCCGCGAGCAGCTGCTGTCGGGGACCAACACGGTCGCGCAGGCCGAGTTCCGCAAGCTCGTCCGCCAGGCCGACGTGACGGTCGACGCGCGCTACGGCACCTGGGGTGCCACCGTCGGCCTGCAGCCGCCGGCCACGCCGCCGGCGGCGACCGTGCTCAACCCCGCCGCCAACCAGGCCGCGCTCGTGCGCGGCCTCCCCGGAGCGGGCGCGGAACCGGTCCACGCGCCGGTCGCGTGACCGGCGCCGGCCGGCCGCGGGTCGTCGTCGTCGGTCTGGGCCCGGCCGGGCCCGACCTGCTGCCCCCGGCCGCGGTGTCGGCGATGGTGGCGGCGGCGCGCTGCCTGCTGCGCACCGAGCGCCATCCCGCGGCTGGCCCGGCGGCCCAGGCGGTCGTCGCGGCCGGCGGGTCCGTGGCGTTCCTGGACGCCCTGTACGAGGGCGCCGACGACTTCGACCGGGTGTACGCCGCCATCGTCGAGCGGGTCGCCGACGAGGCTCGCGCCGTGCACGAGGCGGCCGCCGACGGCCGGAGCGACGGCGGCGCCGGTAGCGCCGGTGGCGCGCCCCAGGGGGGAGCCGCGGCGCCCGGTGGCCCGCAAGCGTCTGCGGCGGCGCCCGGTGGACCGCAAGCGGCTGCGGCGGCGCCGTACGTCTGCTACGCCGTCCCCGGATCGCCGCTCGTGGCGGAACGGACGGTGGACCTCCTCCGGGGCCGCGACGACGTGCAGGTGGAGGTCGTTCCCGCCGTGTCGTTCCTCGACCTCGCCTGGGCGCGCCTACAGGTCGACCCCGTGGCGTCGGGCGTGCGGCTCGTCGACGCCGCCGCCTTCGCCGTCGACGCCGCCGGGCAGCCGGGCCCGTTCCTGGTGGCCCAGTGCCACAACCGGGCACTGCTGTCCGAGGTCAAGCTCGCGCTCGGGGACCGGGCGGACCGGGCGGGCGTGGAGCCGCCGCCGGCCGTCCTGCTGCACCATCTGGGCCTCGCTGACGAGCAGGTGCTGCACGTGGCGTGGGCGGATCTGGACCGCACGATCGAGCCCGACCACCTGACCGCGCTGTGGGTCCCGGCGTGGGGCCGGTCCGTGGCTTCGGAGTCGGCCCGGCTCGAGGAGCTCGTGCGGGTCCTGCGCGAGCGTTGCCCGTGGGACCGCCGCCAAACCCACGCGTCGCTCGCCCCGCACCTGGTCGAGGAGGCGTACGAGGCCGTCGACGCCATCCTGGCGCTGGCCGGTGTCGAGGACGCAGGTCCGGTGGTGCCGGGTGCCGGGGCAGCGGTGCCGGGTGCCGGGGCGGCGGTGCCGGGTGCCGGGGCGGCGGTTCCGGCGCCCGAGGCGGTCGCCGGCGATGCCCTCGAAGCGGACCTGCTGCCGGCAGCCGCCGAGCACCTCATGGAGGAGCTGGGCGACGTCGCCTTCCAGGTGTACTTCCACGCGCAGCTGGCGGCCGAGTCCGGGTGGTTCACCGTCGGCGACGTCCTGCGCGCCGTGCACGACAAGCTCGTCCACCGGCACCCCCACGTCTTCGGCGACGCCGTGGCCGAGACCGCCGAGGACGTCGCGCAGCGCTGGGAGGTCCTGAAGCAGCGCGAGAAGGGGCGCGCCAGCGTCTTCGACGGCATCCCGAGCGCCCTGCCGGCCCTGGCCTCGGCCGCCAAGGTCCAGCGGCGGGCCGAGTCCGTCGGCGCTGCGCCGGTCCCGGCTGGTTCCGACGCCGCCGGCCTGCTCGCCGGCCTGGTGGCGGCGGCCGCGACGGCGGGCGAGGGTGCCGGCTCGGCAGGCGAGGGTGCCGGCTCGGCAGGCGAAGGTGCCGGCTCGGCGGGCGAGGGTGCCGGCTCGGCGGGCGAGGGTGCCG
>JAJZYI010000151.1 GCA_021798135.1 Actinomycetes bacterium
GCCCGCGCGTCCCCTGGGGGGATCGGTGGCCCCGGCAGCGTCGCCGCCCGGACCGGAGCACCTGCGGCCCCGGGAGCACCACCGCCCGGACCGGAGGGAACGGTCGCCGTCGGGCTACTGGATGCGGATGCCGCTGATGGCCCGGGCGATGACCAGGCGCTGGATCTCGGACGTGCCCTCGAAGATCGTGAAGATCTTGGAATCGCGGTGCCACCGCTCCACCGGGTGCTCCCGGATGTAGCCGTAACCGCCCATGATCTGGATCGCCTCCTCGGTGACGGCCACTGCCGTCTCCCCGGCGAACAGCTTCGACATCGAGCCCTCGCCGGACTCGAAGCGCTTGCCGTTGCGGCCCATCCACGCGGCGCGCCACACGAGCAGGCGGCTGGCGTCGATCCGGGTCTTCATGTCGGCGAGCTTGAAGGCGATCGCCTGGTTCTCGATGATGGCCCGGCCGAACGCCTTGCGCTCCTTGGCGTAGTCGAGGGCGTACTCGTAGGCGGCGCGGGCGATGCCGAGCGCCTGGGCGCCCACGGCCGGGCGCGACGCCTCGAAGGTGGCCATGGCGGCCTGCGAGGTCGACCGCTTGCCCTCGCGAGCCCGGGCCAGCTTCTCGTCGAGCTTCTCCTTGCCGCCGAGGAGGCAGCTGCCCGGCACCCGGCAGTCGTCGAGGACGACCTCGGCGGTGTGCGAGGCCCGGATGCCCATCTTCTCGAACTTCTGGCCCTGGCTGATGCCCGGCGTGCCCGGCGGGACGATGAAGCTCGCCTGGCCCCGCGAGCCGAGCTCGGGGTCGACGCTGGCCACCACCACGTGGACGTCGGCGATGCCGCCGTTGGTGATCCAGGTCTTGGTGCCGTTCAGGACCCACTCGTCCTTGGCCTCGTCGTAGACGGCGCGGGTGCGCAGCGAGCTCACGTCGGAACCGGCGTCGGGCTCCGACACGCAGAAGGCGGCCAGCTGGACCTTGTCGGGGGTGCCGAAGCACTGCGGGCCCCACTCGAAGAGCTGCTCGGGGGTGCCGTTGGCGGCGATGCCGGCGAGGCCGAGCGTGCTGCCCAGGATGGCCAGGCCGATGCCGGCGTCACCCCAGGCCAGCTCCTCGCAGGCGATCGGCATGGTCAGGCCGCCCTCGTCCAGGTACGCCTGGCTGATGAAGTCGAAGGAGTACAGCCCGATCTTGGAGGCCTCCTCCACGATCGGCCACGGGAACTCCTCGCGCTCGTCCCACTCGTGAGCGGCGGGGCGGATGGTCTGCTCCGCGAAGTCGTGTACCCACTTCTGGATCTGGAGCTGGTCCTCGGAGAGCTCCAGCGAGAACGGCTGCGACATGATGTGATCCTCCCCGCCCCTCCCACGGGGCGCCGCGTCCGGGCCTGGCGGTCCCGGCGACGTCTGGTTACTCCACGGTAACATACTCCCCGCGTCGTTGACCAGTGAGTCGGGTACCGCTTTGCGTGGTCGTTGTGCGCGCAAGGGTGTTCTCAGCCCGTGCCTGGCTGGCGAGTAACCTCACGGTTCGCACGTGTTCGACAGCAAGACGTAGTGGGAGCGCCGATCAGCGGAGCCGCCACGGGGCGCGATCCCGGGAGGGCGCTGCTGCGGGGCTGGCGGTGGCGCACCGCTGCAGGTTCGAACCCGGGACGGCGAACCGGCGGAGGGCTCGGTGGTCCTCGCCGTCGAGGTGCACCTGCGCCCGGGGCGGCCCCGTGGCGCACCCCGTACCGGCGCCTACCTCCGGCGGATCGCCGTCCCCGACGGGCCGTCCTCCACGATCCAGCCCCGGGCGGTGAGCTCCTCGCGCACGGCGTCGGCCCGGACCCAGTCCTTGGCCGCCCTCGCCGCGTCCCGCTCGGCGACGAGCGCCTCGGTCTCGGCGTCGGCCTCGCCGGCAGCGGCCCGCAGCTCGAGCCCGAGGGCCCCGGCCAGCGCGGCGACGGTGACGGCGGCCTGCCCGGCACCCGCCTGCTGCCCTGCGTCGGCCGCCGCGTTGGCCCGGCGCACCAGCTCGAAGATCCCGGCCAGCGCCCCGCCGGTGTCCAGGTCGTCGTCCATCGCCGCTCGGAACGCCGCCACCGCGTCGGCGTCCGCCCCGGCCGCCAGCGCCCGGTCGGCGGTCGTTGCCGCTGCGCCTGCCGCCACGGCGTCGGGGAGCCGCCGGGCGATGCCGTCCAGGCGGGCCAGGGCCTCCTCGGCGTCGGCCACGGTGGCCAGGTTCACCTCGATGGGCTTGCGGTAGTGCGACCGCAGCACCAGCAGCCGGTACGCCCGCCCGTCGGCCCGGGCCAGCAGGTCGGTGAGCGAGGTGAAGTTGCCCAGGGACTTGGACATCTTCTCGCCCTCGACCTCCACGAAGCCGTTGTGGGCCCAGTGCCGCGCGAAGGGCCGGCCGAGCGCCACCGCCTGGGCCCGCTCGTTCTCGTGGTGGGGGAACCGCAGGTCCTGGCCCCCGCCGTGCAGGTCGAAGCCGTCGCCGAGCAGCCCCAGCGACATCACGACGCACTCGGTGTGCCAGCCCGGCCGCCCCGGCCCCCACGGCGACGGCCACCACAGCTCGCCGGCACCGGGCCCGGTCCGGGCCGCCGCCCCCTCCCCCACGGCGCCTGCTGCACCTGCTCCGGTACCGCGCGTGCCGGGCAGGGCCGCGGCTCCGGCTGCGGCAGCGGCTGCGGCACCGGGCCCGGCGCCGGCGACGCCGACCTTCTTCCACAGGGCGAAGTCGAGCGGCGAGCGCTTGGCCTCGGACGCCTCCACGCGGGCCCCGGCACGCAGCGAGTCGAGCGGCTGCAGGGCGAGCAGGCCGTACCCCGGCACCCGCTCCACGTCGAGGTAGACGCCGTCGTCGGTCTCGTACGCCAGGCCCCGGCCGGCCAGCTCGCCGATGAACGCCACCATCTGCTCCACCCAGGCGGTGGCGTGCGGCGTCTCGTCCGGGCGGGCCACGCCGAGCGCGTCCATGGCGTCCCACCACACCGCCTCGAACTCGGCGGCCACCTCGGTCGGTCGGCGCCCTTCGCGCTCGGCCCGCTCCAGGATCTTGTCGTCGACGTCGGTGATGTTGGAGACGTAGCGGACCTGCACGCCGCAGAACTGCAGGTAGCGCCGCAGCACGTCGAACACCAGCGAGAACCGGCCGTGCCCCAGGTGGGGCACGTCGTAGACCGTCGGGCCGCAGACGTACATGCCGACCCGACCCGGGTCGCGCACCACCAGGGGGTGGACGGTGCCCGTCGCCGTGTCGAACAGCCGCAGGCCGCAGGCCGGGACCGCCGCGGCAGGCTCGGTCCCGGTGGGCTCGGTCCCGGTGGGCTCGGTCCCGGTGGGCTCGGTCCCGGTGGGCTCGGTCCCGGTGGGCTCGGTCCCGGTGGGCTCGGTCCCGTCGGGCTCGGTTCCGGTGGCGCTGGTCACCCCGACACGGTAATCCGGAGGCTCGGGCCGCCCGGCGAGCGAAGGACCTCTGACCTCGCCCCCGCCGGCGCCATCGGGACGACGAGCCGGCCCAGCCTGCCAGCGACGGCGACGACCCGGCCAGGCGGCGCAGCCCGCGGCGACGCGCCGCGACCGGCATCTGCCCCGGTGGCACGCCGCCCCGCGTGCCGGTGCGAGCGCGAACCGGCCGTGCAATACTTGCTGCAGGTAACGACATAGCGGCTACGGAACCGACTGACAGCGAAGACCATCGCCTGCTCAGCTCCTATCGCAGGTGCGAGCTGCGGGTCACGGGGGCGTGGCCGGCGTTCCTCGACCGTCGCGCCGAGCGCCTCCGCCAGGGCCTGTTCGGGACGCCGGCGGAGAAGGTCGCCGAGAACATCCTGGAAGACCTCTTCACCACGGTGCTCGACTGGCCCCGGGGCGACGTGAACCTGCAGATCGGGCGGGCCGACATCGTGCTGTCGCGCCTCGGTGTCAAGCAGCTCGTCGTGGAGGTGAAGCGCCCCGGTGCCCTCGCCTGGCACCGCCGGGCCATCGAAGCCGCGCTTGCCCAAGCTCGTGGCTACGCCGACGCGCAGAAGGTCGCCACCGTGGCCGTCAGCGACGGCCGCATGCTCTACGCCGCGGACATCGTCAACGGCGGCCTGCGGGACCGGCTGTTCGCCGACATCGGCGCGGGCGGGCCACCGCTCGACCTGTGGTGGCTGTCGGTCCATGGCATCTACCGCCAGCGCCCCGACCCGGCCGCAGCCCTGCCAGTCGGCCAGGACCGCCGACGCCCACGTCGGTGCCCACCGGGCGCTCGACCAGCTCGGCCGGCTGGCCGAGGTGGGATGCTGCCGGTCTGCCAGCACCGGCGATGCGGCGCACGGGCCGGCGCCAACGCAGCCTGCCGCACCGTGACGTCTCCGCCACGGCCGCCTGCCCCACCGGCACCGGTGACCCGTCACGGCACCGGCCACCCGCGACTGGTGCTCGGCCATCTGGGGGATCCGGTCCCGGCGGCGTTCCGGGATCGGGCGCCTCGAAGCACCGGGAGTGCCGGCAGCGGCCCATGCCGGCGAACCGGGCGCCGGGCAGCCCGCCGCGACACCGGCGCCATGTCCCGGCGGATACCGTGTCGGGTATGTGCAGACCCGTGACGTGCCGCAAGTGCAACCGCCCGGACTGGCGAGGCTGCGGTCTCCATGTCGAGCAGGTGTTGGGGCACGTGCCGGAGGCCGACCGCTGCCAGTGCCGCAACCAGCCGGCCGGCAGCGGGGACCGGCGCGGCGGGCACGGCCTGCTCGGCTGGCTGCGCCGCTGACGGCCGGCCTCGACGCGCCATGGAACCCGACGGCAGTTGGCACGGACCCGGGGCCGCCCGGGGCGTCAGCGTGAGCCACCCGCCGACCCGGCGGCCTCCTCACCGTCGGCGGCCTGGCCGCCGGTGACCGTCTGGTCGCCGTCGACCGCCTGGTCGCCGGTGACCGCCTGACCGCCGGTGACGGTCTGGTCGCCGGTGACGTCGCCGGCCCGCACGCCGGCGAGGAACCGCACCACCGCCGCGACGGTGTGGGCGCCGCGCACCGACGGCAGCACGTCGAAGCCGTGCTGCGCTCCGGGCAGCTCGGCGTAGACGACCGGCTGGTCCGACACCTGGCGCAGCGCGGCGACGAACCGGCGCGCCTCGGCCACCGGCACCAGGGTGTCGTTCACGCCGTGCAGGACCAGGAACGGCGGCGCGTCCTGCCGGACGTGGCACAGCGGCGACGCGTCGCGGTACGCCTCGGGGTCGTCGCGCTGGTGTGCCGGGAAGACCCGCAGCTCCAGCAGCCGTCGCAGCGCCCAGGCGTAGCCGCGGTCGTCGCCCCCGCCCGTGCAGTCGTAGACCCCGTAGAACGGCACGCAGGCGGCCACCGACGTGTCCGCGTCCTCGAAGCCCGGCTGCCACGCCACCACGCCCGGCGTGAGCGCCAGCAGCGCGGCGAGGTGCCCGCCGGCCGAGCCGCCGCTCACCGCCACGAAGCCGGGGTCCCCGCCGTGCTCGGCGACGTGGGCCTTCACCCACGCCAGGGCCCGCTTGCAGTCGACCACCTGGCCCGGCCAGCGGGTGCGTGGCCCGAGCCCGTAGTTCACGCTCACGGTGACCCAGCCCCGGCGGGCGAGCTCGTAGAGCATGGGCAGGCCCTGCTCGCGCTTGTCCCCGAGCACCCAGGCACCGCCGTGGATGTAGACCAGCACCGGCGCGCCAGCGGCAGGCGGGTCGTCGCGCCGGACGATCACGTCGAGCCGGTGCCGGCGGGCGCCGTCGCCGGCGTAGTCGAGATGGCGCGTGACCCGCACCTGGCGTGACGGCACCGGCAGCGGCCACAGCAGGCGGGGCAGGCGCCACATCGTGTCGCGGCCGGTGGCGGGGAGGTCGGTGTCTCGGGCGACCGGCACCGTCCGGTCGAGCAGCGCGCCGGCCTGCTTGCCCTGCCGGTACAGCACGGCCAGCCCCACCCAGGCGCCCAAGGTGACCGCCAGCCCGACCCAGGCCGGCCACCGGCCGAACGCCCCAGCGGCGGCGAAGCCGGCGGTGGCGGCCACCTGCCACACGACGTGCCACGGCGCCAGCTCGGCCGTCGGCAGGGCGGCGAAGAACGACACGGCGCTGAGCGGCGGCCACCGGGTCGGTCGAAAGGCATTGACCACGAAGAGCGCACCGACCAAGCTGGCGGCAAGGTACCCCCAAGACCACGCCATCCGCCCATTGTCGACCAGGCGGCGGAGCGCGCGCATCCTGACGGGCACCGACGGGGGGGTCTCGGACGCTGCCCGCAGCGAAGCACCCCGGCGCGAGGCGCCGGGTCCGGCGTCCGGGACCGGTGCGCACTGCCGCGCGGCCGAGGGACCGCGCCGGCACACGACAGGGAGGTGCCCATGGAACGGCTGAGCGGGCTCGACGCGAGCTTCCTGTACCTCGAGACGCCGAACCTGCACATGCACGTGTCGATGGCCGCGGTCTTCGACCCGGCGACGGTCCCCGGCGGCTACACGTTCGAGCGGCTGCGGGACCGGGTCTCGGCGAGGCTCGACCGGTTGCCGGTGTTCCGGCGCCGGCTGGTGGAGGTGCCCCTGCGCCTGGGGCACCCCTTCTGGGTCGAGGATCCCGACTTCGACATCGAGTACCACGTGCGCCGGGCCGCGCTCCCGAGCCCCGGTGGCGTCGCCGAGCTGGCCACCTTCGTCGGCGACGTCTGCAGCCGGCAGCTCGACCGGGCCCGGCCGCTGTGGCAGATGTACCTGGTCGAGGGCCTGGAGCGCGGGCTCGTGGCCCACGTCACCAAGATCCACCACGCCACCATCGACGGCGTGTCGGGGGCCGAGCTCCTCGGGCAGATCTTCGACCTGGAACCCGACCCCGACGACTCCCTGTCGGCGGGCGCCGAGCCCACGCGCGCCACGGCGGGGGGCGCCGCACCGGCGGGCGGCCGCGGCGACGGTGCCGAGCCTGGCGGCGGCGGTGCCGAGCCTGGCGGCGGCGGTGCAGCCACCGCCGGCGTGGAGCGCCGCGCCGGACCGGCCGCCGGCCGCCGGGTCCCGCCCGTGCCCGACGACGTGGTCGTGCTCGGCCGGACGCTCGTCGACCGCCTGCGACGCCCGCTCGGCGCCAGCCGCCTGGCCCTGCACACCGGCCGGGCCGTCATCGACCTGGTCCGCGTCCGCCGAGCAGCACCGCACCCCGCCGCACGCGGCGCGCTCCCCCTCACGGCACCGCGGACCTCGCTCAACGGGGCGATCACCCCGCACCGGACCGTGGCCCTGGTGAGCACGTCGCTCGACGACGTCAAGGCCGTCAAGCGGGCGCTCGGCTGCACGGTGAACGACGTCGTCCTGGCCATGTGCACCGGGGCGCTGCGGCACTACCTGGTCGAGCGCGACGACCTGCCGACCGACCCGCTCGTCGCCCTGGTGCCGGTGTCGGTGGAGCCGTCACGGGCCCAGCAGATGCAGGGCTCCAACAAGGTGTCCGCCATGTGGGTGGGCCTGCCGTGCGCCCTGGCCGACCCGGTCGCCCAGGTGGAGCACATCCGCGCCAGCACGCGTGGCGCCAAGGACGAGTTCCGGGCCCTGGGCGCCGACGTCCTCGTCAACTGGACCGAGCACGCCAGCCCCAGCCTGTTCGCCGCCGCCGCCCGCCTGTACTCGCGGCTCCGCCTCGCCGACCGGCACCGCCCGATCTACAACGTCGTGGTGTCGAACGTGCCGGGCCCGGACTTCCCGCTGTACCTGGCAGGCGCCGAGATGGTGGCGGGCTTCCCGCTCGGGCCGGTCGCCGACGGTGCCGGCCTCAACATCACCGTCATGAGCTACCGCGGCGTCCTCAACTGGGGTCTCATGGCCTGCACCGAGACCGTCCCCGGGGTGTGGGACATCGCGCACGGCCTGGCCGACGCCCTGCACGGGCTGATGGCGGCCGCCGGGCTGGGCGTGCCCGCCCCAGCGGGCATCTCGCCGGCGGGCGACGGCAGCCTCGCCGGGGGCTCGACCGCCCGGCGGCCGCCCGGCCGGAGGGCCGCCGG
>JAJZYI010000152.1 GCA_021798135.1 Actinomycetes bacterium
GACGTCCGGGACCTCGCCTCCCTCACCGCCGCCGTCGACGCGGGCGTGGCCGAGCTCGGGCGCCTCGACATCGTGGTGGCCAACGCCGGGATCTCCACCCCCGCTCCGACCCTGGAGATGGACGAGGAGACGTGGGACGAGATGATCGAGGTCAACCTGACCGGCCAGTGGAAGACGGTCCGCGCCGCCGTGCCGCACGTCGTCCGCGGCGGCCGCGGCGGCTCGGTCGTGATCATCAGCTCCCTCGCCGCCCTCTACGCGAACCCCAACACCGCCCACTACGCGGCCGCCAAGGCCGGCCTGATCGCCCTCATGAAGGTGCTGGCCAAGGAGCTCGCACCGCAGGGCATCCGCGTCAACACGGTCCACCCGACGACGGTGGCGACGGGGATGATCCTGAACGACGCCACCTACCGCCTGTTCCGGCCCGAGCTGGAGCACCCGGACCGGCAGGACTTCGAGGTGGCGGCGCTCCGCCTCAACCGCCTGCCCGTCGCCGCCGTGGAGCCGGAGGACATCTCGAACGCCGTCCTCTACCTGGTCACCGACGCCGGCCGGTACGTCACCGGCACCACCTTCGCCGTCGACGCCGGCGGCCAGCTCTGACCGCCGCCGGGCGCCGCGCCGGCGCCCGGCTCACACCATGGCGCTGGCGTCCAGCCCGGTGGCGACCTCGATGCCCCAGGCCAGGGCGTCGAAGCAGGCCAGCTGCAGCGCGCCCGGCTCCAAACCGCAGCGCCGGGCCGTGCCCGTCGACCCGAGCTGGTAGTCGATCACGTCGGCCAGCAGCTGGCCGACGGGCCCGGCGTGCTCGAGCACGGCCTGCCGCATGTCCTCGGCCAGCGGCAGGTGCTGCACGACGTCCCGGAGCGGGACGCCCAGCATCACGTCGAGGATGGACAGCATGCCGGCGGTGAAGGCCATCTCCGCGCTGCCGCTGCGGACCCTGGGGGCGAGGAGCTCGCACATGCGGGCACGGACCAGGGCCGCGGTGAGCACCTCCGCCGACAGCTCGCCGCCGCCGGAGAACAGCAGCAGCGACATCCACGACTGCAGGCGGCGCCAGCCGACGAGCACCAGGGCCTCGCGCACCGTGCTCACCGTGCGCCGCAGGCGCCCCGGCGGGCCGATCGCGGCCATCCGCATCAGCTGCAGGCTCAGCGTCGGGTCCGTGCGGACGATCGCCTCGAGCTCGGCGATGCCCGTGTCGGGGTCGAGGAGCCGCGCCGCCAGGCGCAGGCTGGCCATCTGGCCCGGGTCGAGGACCCGGCCCTCGACCGGGTCCGGGGTGAGCAGGAGGTTCCCCTGGTACAGGTCGGCACCGAGCCCCTCGCACGCCCGCAGGTCGTCGGGGCCGTCCACCGGATGGACGATCACCCGGGTGCCGAACGGGCGGCACCCCCGCACCACCTCGGCGAGCTCGCCGTCGCCCAGCTCGCGGCGGTCGACCTTGGCGTAGCGAAAGAGCGGGAGCATCTCCTCGGCACCGTCGAACCAGCGGAAGCCGTCGAGGGCGAGGCCGTAGCCCTGCCGGGCGAGGCGGTGGCAGGCCGGCCCGACGGTCGAAGCGGTGCCCGAGCCGAACACCGCCGCCGTCGGCACCTCCAGCACCGTCTGCGCCGGCGGCACCAGGGGGCTCGTCTCGCCGTGCAGGAGGTCCTCGCTGGCGTCGCAGAACATGAGCCGGTCACCGACGAACCGCTCCACGCCCAGCTCCAGCGACCCGAACACCACGGCCGACGTGAGCAGGAAGCGGTCCGCGGGCGTGCCCTCCTCGGCCGCGTCGGCGCCCTCCCCGCCGGGGTGCTCGGAGACCAGCACCAGCTCGTAGCCGTGGACGGAGCGGTCGCCGTCGAAGATGGGCTGGCGACCCACCAGGATGTCCCCGCCGCTCACGTGCTTCTCGATCGTCGTGTGCCCACATGAGCGGATCGTGCAGGACGGGCCCGACCTTGATCGACAGTTCGACAAGGCCGGGACGGCCGGGCCACCGGGGACCTCACGGCCCCGCAGTGCCCGTGGCCGCACCGCCGGCGCCCTCGACGTCGACGGAGATGCAGCGGTCGAACGGGGTCGGCTGCCACTCGGTCGGCGCGTAGCGGAGGTGCCCGTAGCCCTGCGCCAGGTGGAGCCACTTCACCAGGCCGGGCTCCACCTCGTTGGGCCCCTTCCCGCCGGGGAAGAGGAAGCCCTCGTACCCGTTGTAGACGGTGAGCGAGCCGGGCCGCTGCGCCGGGCTGAGCCGGGTCCACACCCGGAACTCGCCGCAGTCGTTGAACACCCGGACGAGCGCGTCGTCCCCCACCCCCCGTGCCGCCGCGTCGGCCGGGTGCATCAGGACGAACGGCCGCCCCCGGTGGGTGCCCAGGATGAGCTCGTTGGTCATGTTCATGGCGTGGACGCTCCAGCGACCGTGGCCTCCCGACAGCCGCAGCGGGTAGTCACCGCCCATCGGCGGCGGCTCCTTGTGCACCGGGAGGTCCTCGCCGGCCTCCCGGTACCACGGGTGCTCGATCAGGAACTGCGCCCGGCGCGTGAGCGTCGGGTAGGGGTCGCCCCGCTCCACGTGGTGGCGCAGGGGCGAGTGCGTCTCGTGGTCGGGGAACGGGGACGCCTGGCCCTGCGCCATCGACATCGCTCCCCACCCGCTGTAGCGGCTCCAGCCCCGCTCCCGGAAGGTCTCGACGGTGGTCCCCTCCGGCATGGTTCCGGCCACGACGGCGTCGTGGACCATCTCGGCCGCCACTGACTCGTCGTCGACGAGCCGGCCGCCGAGCGTGAACGCGTCCCGGAGGTCCTCGTAGCGCCGCCGCGTCCCGCCGCTGTCGACGTACGACTCGCGGCCGCGGGCGCGGGCACGCTCGGCGAGGTGCGCCAGCAGGTCCGCCAGCAGCTCCCACTCCGATCGGGCCTCGCCGGGCGGTGGCACGGCGCGGTCGGTCATGGCCAGGAACATCGTCCACGGCGAGGGCAGCGAGAAGACCGTCTTCTCGTAGGCCTGCGTGGCGGGCAGCACGATGTCGGCGTAGCGCGCCGTCTGCGACATCCGCACGTCCACGCTCACGATGAGGTCCAGCTTGGGCCACAGGTGCTCCAGGAGCACGCCCATCCCCCCGCGCGTCCTGCGGAGCATGTTCCCGGCGATCTCGAACAGCACCCGCGGGGGGCGCTCGGGCGACACCCGCCGGGCGAAGCCGTCCCAAGCGCCCGTCGCCAGCGCCTCGTCCCAGTACTCGTCGAAGGAGCGCTCCATGGTGGGCTCGCCCCACTCTCGCCGGTTCCAGCGCTCCCGGTGACCTGCGTGGACGTACCAGAAGAGCGCGGGCGGGACGAGCGGCCCCTCCGCGGAGAACTGCCGCCACATCTCGATGAGGGCGAGCTCGTCGGAGAGGGTGGGGTCGACCTGCTTGGCCGTCTCGACGACCATGGCCAGGGCGTCGAGCACCTCCGTGGCGCCCTCGACGCCCGGCTTCGTCTTGGTCATGGCGATGGTCTGGCCGTCGAACAGCCCCGTGGCCCAGGCGGTCACGCCGCTCCCCTTGCGGCCCCAGTTCCCCGTCAGGCCGAGCAGCAGCAGCATGCTCCGGCCCATCAGGTCGCCGTGGAAGTACTTGGCGGCGCCGGCACCGGAGAACACCTTGGTGCGCCCCGACGCGACGAGCCTGGCGACGGCCCGCACGGTCGACGGGTGCGTCCCGCAGACGTCGGCCACGGCCTCGGGCGTGTACTCGGCGTCGAGCTGCCGGCGAACCCGGGCCAGCAGCGGCTCGCACGCCGCCCGCCCGCCACCGGCGAGGTCCACCTCGACCGTCCCGTCGAGCGCCGGCTCGGCCCCGGCCAGGAGGTTCGCCGGGTCCGCCGGCACGAGCGCGCCACCGCCGCTCACGTGGAAGAAGCGGTCGGGGCGGCCACCGCCGACCACGTCGCTCTCCCGCAGGAACATCCCCGTGTCGCACCGCACGAGCAGGGACAGGTCGGTCTGGCGCCGCACGAAGGCGTGGTCGACCAGCCCCTCGGCCAGCACGACCTGGCACATGGCCAGCGCCAGCGCGGCGTCGGTGCCCTGGCGGACGGGCACGTGGTAGTCGGCCTGGCCGTGGGAGGGGTTGACGTCAGGCGAGATGAGGACGACCCGCGCCCCCCGGTAGCGCGCCTCGGGGAAGTAGTGGTACGCCGGCTGCGACGTGTACGCGGGGTTGCCGTGCCACACCACGATGCAGTCGGCGTGGAACGCGTCGTCCACCGACGAGGTGACGAAGAACTTCCCGAACGTCTGGTGGAACCCGCACCAGAAGTCGTTGATCGAGCCGTTCACGTCGAGCGCCGTCCCGCCCAGGGTGGTCATGAAGCGCACCGCGGGCACGACCGCGCCGATCTGCGGCGACCCCTCGTAGACCAGGGCCTCGGGCCCCACGTCGTCGATGGCGTCGATGACGGCGTCGGCGATCGTGTCGAACGCCTCGTCCCACGAGATCCGCTCCCAGCGCCCGCTGCCGCGCTCGCCGACCCGCCGCAGGGGGTGCAGTGGCCGGTCGGCCGCCCGGTGCTGCGCAGACCAGGCCAGGCCCTTCTGGCACCCCATGGGGTTCATGTCGGGGACGCCGGCCTCGACCGGCTCCAGGTTGCCCGAGAGCTCCTCGCGCACCACCTGCCCGTCCTTCACGTAGACGCGCACCGGGCAGCACGCCGGGTAGCAGTCGACGCAGTGGGTGCCCACCGCCACCCGGTCCCACCCGGGGAAGGCCCGCAGGCGGTAGGCGTCCTCCGACGCTCGGGGACCCGGCGGCAGCCCGTCGGGCGAGCCCGCAGGCGCCACGGGACCCGGCGGCGGAGCGTCGGGCGAGCCCGCAGGCACCGCCGCGCCGGGCTCCTTCGTGCCGCCGGACGCCTTTCGGCGCTGCGTCGACCTCGGTCCTCGCCCTGCCACGCTGGACGCCCCCCTGCTCGCCGGCGCCGTCCGCGCCGGCGAGCAAAGCGTAACAGCTTTCATCACTTCGTCACTCGACGTCGGCTGACCGGGTCGTGGTTGCGGCCAACGTCGCCGGGCCGCCTTGCTGCTCCGCCCGCTGGCGCCGCAAGCCACGCTCGGCCCGCCGGCAGCACACGCCGGTGCCGCGAGGGGCGCGTGTCTCGGCGTCGTCGCACGCTGTCGTCGCGCAAACCCTTGCGAACGCCGCTGTTCGGCCGTATGGTGACACACACAAGGTGAGACAAAGAGATACACCTTGACTCATTGACTCAGGGGAGCGCGTCAGGAGGCCGCTAACGCGAACCCGGCTGCCCGGCACGGCGTTGCTGCTGCCGCGGCAGACCAGGGGGGTGGACCATGCGGGACGAGCGCTTCGACGTCGTCGTCGTCGGGGGCGGCCACAACGGCACGACCATCGCCGCCTACCTGGCGAAGTCCGGCCTCAGCACCTGCGTGCTCGAGGCCAGACCCGAGTGCGGCGGCGGGCAGGAGAACACCGAGGTTCGCCCCGGGTTCCGCATCGACCCGCACGCCACCTACCTGTACGGCGGCGCCGCTCCCGGGTTCGACCAGCTCGAGCTGGGGAAGTACGGGATGCGGATGGTGTACTACCCCTCGATGGCCGGGGTGGTCACCACCGACGGCCACGCCGCCAACATGGGCTCGCGGTGGCGGCCCGACCTCGCCGAGGCGAGCCTGGCCCGCTACTCCCCCGAGGACGGCACGGGCATGGGCCGGATCTTCGACGAGCTCGGCGAGGCCGGGGCGCGCGCGCTGCTCCGGGCGCTGTTCTGGACCCCGCCCCATCCGCGCGAGGCGGAGCTGGAGCCCCAGGACCTCCCGTGGTGGCGCTTCTTCCGCGAGCGCCTGCCGCAGTACTGGTTCGACCGGCTCCCGGAGATGAACTACCTCGACTTCCTCGACGAGTTCGTCCACTGGGAGCCGCTCAAGGTGCTGAGCGCCATCGGCGCCTGGTACTGCGGGGCGCACCCGGCGTGGGACGGCATGCTGCTCCAGTCGCTCGGCGGCACGCTCCTCTACCAGTACGCCTCGGGCGCACCGCGCGGCGGCATGCACACCTACGCCCACGCCATCATCCGCTGCGCCCTGGCCCACGGGGCCAGGATCATCACCAACGCCCCCGTCGGCGAGATCATCGTCCGCGACGGCCGAGCGGTCGGCGTCCAGCTCGCCGACGACGCCGCCTTCGGCGAGAAGACCATCTGGGCGGACAAGGCCGTCATCTCGGCCATCGACGTCCAGCACACCTTCCTGGACCTGATCGGCCGGCGGCACCTGGACCCGTCGTTCCTGCAGCGGATATCCGACATCTCGCTCAAGGGCGGCAGCCTCTTCGTCATGTCGGCCATCTGCCGCGACCTGCCCCGGTACCACGGGCGGGCCGACGCCTTCCCCGACGAGGTCTACCCGTCGTGCGTGGTCGCTCCCGGCGACTCCCTCGACTGGGTGCGCACCCAGACCCGCGACGCGTACTCGACCCGGACCGGACCGACGGCGCTCCGGCCCGAGCACCTCACCATGATGGTCTGCACCCACGACGTCTACGACTCGACCCGGGCGGTCGAGGGCTACCACGTCCTCTCCCCCATCTACCTGGAGATGCCGCCGCCCGCCTACGACGTGAGCGGGCCCGACGGCGTGAACCGCCAGAAGGAGCAGATCACCAAGGCGGCTCTGGACCTGCTCGGGCAGCTCGCACCGAACATGACGGGCGACAACGTGGTCGACGTCTTCGTCAACACCCCCCAGGACTCCGAGTTCCGCAACACGGGCATGGTCGGGGGCAACTGGTACGGCGTCCGGCAGGACGAGGACCAGTGGTCGGGCAACCGCCCGCTCCCCGAGCTCGGGCGCTACCGCACGCCGATCGACGGCCTGTACCTGTGCAACCAGACGTCGCACCCCGGAGGGCTGTGCCTGATGGCGGTGCCCTACAACCTCATGCACGTCCTCATCGAGGACGGCGTCGCCGAACCGGGGAGCTGGTGGTACCCGTCCGACTTCTACGTGCCCGACGGCACGGCACGGGGGTCGGCGGCATGACGCGGGTCGAGCACCGGGTCCGCCAGCCGGCCGAGCACATCCTGGACGAGTTCCCCGAGCGCAGCGAGTTCGACGTGGTCGTCGTGGGTGCCGGCCCCAACGGCCTGATCGCCGCCGCCTACCTGGCCCGCGCCGGGCTGCGCACCGCCGTCGTGGAGCGCCGCCAGGAGATCGGCGGCGGCCTCTCCACCGAGGAAACGCTCTTCCCCGGCTTCTACACGAACCCCCACGCCTTCTACCACATGATGACCGACTACCTGCCGGTCCTGTCCGACTTCGACCTTGACGCGCACGGCCTCTACTTCGTGAAGCCCAACGTCCAGACCTCCGCCGTCTTCTCCGACGGGTCCAGCCTGTCGCTGTGCCACCAGGTCGAGGACACCAAGGACTCCTTCGCCACGGTCTCACCGGGCGACGCCGCCGCCTTCGGGCGGGTCATGCGGACGTGGCGCAGGATCGTCGACGACCTGCTCGCGCCCGGCACCTACCTGCCGGCCCTCTCGCCCATCGACATGATCGAGGCGCTGGAGCGCACGGAGGTGGGCCGCGAGGCGCTCCGCCTCACCGAGCTCTCGCCCCTCGAGATCGTGGAGGAGACCTTCGCCGACGACCGGGTCCGGGCCCTGGTGCTGTACGCCGCGTGCATGTGGGGCCTGGACCCTCGCGAGAGCGGCCTCGGCTTCATGGTGCCGCTCATGGTCGACCGGGCCGCAAACAAAGCCCAGTGCTACGGCGGGTCGCACAAGCTGGCCGGCGCCCTGTCGCGCGAGATCCACCGCGCCGGGGGCGTGGTGCTCGACAACGCCGAGGTGACCCGGATCGTGGTCGAGCAGGGATCGGTGCGCGGCGTCGAGTGCTTCGACGGCCGGTTCCTGGGCGCCAAGGCGGTGCTGTCCAGCTTGGCGCCGCCCCTCACCTTCGGCAAGCTGGT
>JAJZYI010000153.1 GCA_021798135.1 Actinomycetes bacterium
CGCCGGCGCCGAGACGCCCAGCGCGATCGGAGTGGCGCGGGCTGGCGCCGGCGGTGCACCCCGGCGGGCGACCGCAGGGCCGGGCGACGTGGCGGGCACGGCCGGGCCGCGGCCAGGGGCGGACGGGGCGCTGCAGGCGACGGGTGGAACGCGGTCGGGGACGGACGGGGCGCTGCAGGCGACGGACGGGGCGGTGCGCGCGGCGGAGGAGGCGGTGCAGGCGGCGGACGGGGCGGTGCACGCGGCGGACGGCAGCACGCGACAGCCGCGTGCGGGTCCCGCCGGGGTGCTCCGACCAGCCGGGTCCCCGCCCCAGCGGGCCGGCCTCGAGGCCCTGCGCCTGGCGGTCCACCACCCCGAGGAGGTGGCGAGCCGCCTGGAGCGCTTCCTGTTCCTCGACCCGCGCCAGCGGGCGGCCTTCGACGCCCTGGTGGCCGAGGACGACCTGCACCGCGCCATCGCGCGGGCCGAGCGGGCCGACCCGGCGGTGGCCGCGCTGCTCCGGCGGGTCGCGGTCGAGGAACCGGCCGCGGATGCCGATGACGTGGTGGTGCAGATGATCCGGGTCGCCGTCGGGCACGCGCTCCGGCAGCTCCGAGCCGAGGCCACCGTGACGCCGGAGCGCTTCGCCGACCTGGCCGCGGAGGCGGCCACGGTGCGCGGTGACCTGGCGGCGATCGAGGGGGACGGGGCCGACCCGGCGGCAGCGGATCGGTTGGTAGCCTGGCTCGGCAGGAGGGGCGAGGAGGACGCATGACGGATCCCCATGGGTCGGCAGGCTCGCTTGCGCCGACCCCTGACGGGCTGGCCGAAGCCGATCTCGGCCGCCTGCTGGCGATGGGACGCCAGCGGGGGTACCTGACACAGGCAGACCTGATCGTGGTCATGCGGGACGTCGAGCTCACGCACCAGGTGATCGACGACATGGTGGCCTGGGTGCGGCGCGCCGGCGTGGCCTTCGTGGAGGAGGGGACCGAGGACGCAGAGCCGGTGCCCATCGGCGACCCGGCGCTGCCGGGCACCGCGCCGCCCAGGGTCGCCCACCTCGACGGCGATGCCGGGTTGGCCGGTGCCGTCGGTCGGTCAGGTGACGGCGCGTCGGCGCCCATGCCCGGTGCGGCACCGTCGCCGTCGGCGGGGATCGGTGACGGCGAGCTCGCGGTGCCGCCGCCGGCCGGTTTCGCCGGCGCGACGAGCGTTCCCGGCGCTGCCGGCGACGCCGAGCCGATCCCCATCGAGGCGGCCGGCTGGCGGGTGCGCCCGCAGCGCTACGAGCCCGGCGACGAGGTGATGGCCCGCCAGACCGCCCGGTCGTCGAAGGGCAGGGTGACGACGTACACCGGCGACAGCGGCGGTGCCGGAGCCGATCCCGTCCACACCTACCTGAAGGAGATCGGCAAGGTCCCGCTGCTCACCGGCGCGCTCGAGGTCGAGCTCGCCCGCCGCATCGAGGACGGCAACCTGGCCGCCGCCCAGCTCGACGCGCTGGGGGCCGGCGCCTCGGCACGCGGTCCGGGGACCCGTGCCGACCTGCGGATGCGCATCCGGCGCGGCCAGCAGGCGAAGGAGGCCCTGATCGAGGCGAACCTCCGCCTGGTGGTCTCGATCGCCAAGCGGTACCGCAACCGCGGGCTGGCCTTCCTCGACCTCATCCAGGAGGGCAACCTCGGCCTCATGCGGGCGGTGGAGAAGTTCGACTACACCAAGGGCTTCAAGTTCTCCACCTACGCCACCTGGTGGATCCGCCAGGCGATCACGCGGGCGCTGGCGGACCAGGGGCGGACCATCCGGATCCCGGTGCACATGGTCGAGACCATCAACAAGGTGGTGCGCGTCCAGCGCCAGCTGCTGCAGGAGCTCGGCCGCGAGCCGACCGTGGAGGAGATCGCCGCCAGGGTCGAGTTCCCCGCCGACCGGGTGCGCGAGATCCAGCGCATCAACCAGGACACCGTGTCCCTCGAGCAGCCCATGGGGGAGGAGGAGGACTTCTCCCTGTCGGACCTGATCGAGGACCAGGCGGCCGAGGTGCCCGACGATGCCGCCACGCGGGTGATGCTGCACGCGGCGGTCCGCGACGCCCTGGCCGGGCTGCCCGAGCGCGAGCGCGAGGTGATGGCGCTGCGCTTCGGCCTCGACGACGGTCGGGTGCGCACCCTGGAGGAGGTCGGCAAGGCGTTCGGCGTGACCCGGGAGCGCATCCGGCAGATCGAGGCGAAGACCCTGGCGAAGCTGCGGCACCCCAACGCCGCCCAGCCGCTGCGGGACTTCCTGGAAGAGGCCTGAGGGGCGGTTCCGGTCCGCGGGCCCCTGGCTCCGCCGTCGCCGGGTGCCCCCCCGGCACGTTCGGGGCGGGTGGTCCGGGTGCCGACGAACGCGGAGCTCCGCTCGGGTCGCAGGTGTGCGCGGCCGGGCACGTCACCGCTCACCGGCCGGGGCGCGGGCTCCGGTCCGACCCGCCGCCGGCGGCCGGGTCGTCGGTGCCGCGATGCTATGGTCGTCGACACCCGTGCCCGGCCGCCCGCCGCAGGTCACGGGAGGCTGGCGCCAGTGGCACGGAAGCGTCAGGCAGTCCGGGGTAGCTCAATCGGCAGAGCAAGCGGCTGTTAACCGCTAGGTTGAGAGTTCGAGTCTCTCCCCCGGAGCCAACCGGCCAACCGGGCCGGGTCGCGGGCGGCGCCTGACCCGGCTACGAGCTGCCGCCCCGGTGCCGGGCGTCCCGAGCGGCGTACATGGCGTGGTCGGCTCGGCTCACCCAGGTCTCGAACGGTGCGGGGTCGTCCACGGGCCGGGTCGCCCAGCCGAGCGACACCTCGACCCGCTCGCCCGGCGCCGCCAGGTCGGCGGCCGCCAGCGACTGCCGGATGCGCCGCTCCAGGCCAGCGCGGTCTCGCTCCCCGACACCCAAGGTGACGACGAGGAACTCGTCGCCGCCGATGCGGGCCACCACGTCGGACCTGCGGAAGGCCGACGACAGGGCCTCGGCCACCGCCCGCAGTGCGTCGTCGCCGGCAGCGTGGCCGAAGGCATCGTTCAGGGCCTTCAGGCCGTCGACGTCGACGAACAGCACCTGCACCTCGTGGCGCTGGCGGTCGGCCAGCTCGACGAGCTGGGAGCCCAGCGTCATGGCCGCCCGCCGGTTGCGCAGCCCCGTCAGCTCGTCGGTCATCGACAGCTCGTGCAGCGTGGCCGTCATCGTCCGCAGGCGTTCTTCGATGGCGACACGCTCGCTCACGTCGCGGATGACCGTGCAGGCGCGCTCGTGCCCGGCGTCGTCGAGGAAGATCTGGGCGCTCATCTCCACCTCGATGAACGATCCGTCACCCCGCCGCATCCGGGCAACCCCCTTGACGCGACCCTGCTGGCGCCGGGTGGCGAGCATGGCGTCCCACCGGGGGTCGCCGGGGTCGGCCAGGCCCTGGCGGCCGGCCCGGCAGATCTCGGCCTCGGTCATGGCGAGGATGGCGCAGGCGGCCGGGTTCGCGGCCAGGACCGGTCCCTCGGTCGACGTGAAGAGGACGCCGTCGGGACTGTGGCGGTACAGCGCCGCGTAGTCGGCCGGCCCGAGCACCTCGTGCGCCCCGGGCACGGCTGGTCCCCCGGGCGTCCCGGGTGCCCCGGGCGTCTCCGGTGCCCCCCGCGCCGCCGGAAGGTCCGGCACGTGGACGGCGCACTCGCCGGGCGCAGCCCCGCTGTCCATGGTTGCTGGGCCCATCCGGCGATGCCCCCTCGGTCGGCCGTCTTCCGGGCGTAGTCCAACGCCATGCTACCCTACGAGGCTCGACGACGACACTGAGCGTTCGCCGGGAGCGGGGGCCGTGCGTCCCGGCGACGCGGCCGGGCAGCGACCCGGGCTGTCGTGCCCGGACCGCCGCCCGGCAGGCAGGTCGCTCGCCGGGTGCCGGCGGGCGGGTCCGTCAGTTCGACGTGGTCGTGGTCGCCGGCGCCTGGACGTACAGGCCGCCGACCTCGCCGCCGAGGCTGACGGGGCGGAACGAGGTGCTGCCCGAACCTGCCGCCGTGGTGCTCGCCGCGCACGACGCGTATGTCGTCGCGCCAACGTCGCGGGACGGGAGCCACAGGACGTTCGACGACGGGATCGCCGCACGAGGTGGCCGAGCCCGTGGAGACGGTGCAGTTCGTCACCGGCGCGGAGGGGTTGACGGTGAGGCCGCCGGTCACGCCGCTGAAGCCGACGTTGCCCTGCGAGCCTCCGAAGGCCGCGTCTGCGAACCGCCACCACGAGCCGGTCGCCGCATCCTGGCCAGACGGCGATGCCGATCGTCCCGATCGCCGGGTGGCCGGACGAGGCCGCCGGGATGGTCACCGGTGTGGAGCACTCCGACGACACGGCCGTCGTGCTGCACGTCACGCCGGCCGTCGTGGCCGGCGGGTTGGTGAGGAGGGACGAACCGGCGGTGGTCGTACCGCCCCCGTGACCTTCCATGCCAGATGGCCGGCAATGGTGCCGCTGGCGGCGACGGTTGGCCCGGCGACCAGGCTCACCTGGCTGGTCGCCACGTCCGACGCGCCCGAGGTCAGCGTCGCCGGCTGCGACCACGTCGGGGATGGTGCGGTCTCGCAAAGCGATAGCGGCTCTACGATCGAGGTCGGCCCGGTCGAGCCCGACGGGAAGACGAAGGTGCTGGTCGTCGCCACACCCGGGATCCGCCACCGCCCGAACCGGACGACGTGCACGCCGCTGCGACCAGCGGGACTACCGCCGCCGCGAGGGTGGCGAACCACGTTCTTCTCACAGGCATCTCGTGTCTCCTCGAAGACAAAATGGCGCACGCGTGGTTACGTTCATTCGCGCGCTGTCAGCGTTCTCGTGACGGCAGCCGCCGCCACCTTCCGTGGGAGGTGCCCGCCACCCGCCTGTTCCAAGACCACCTGCTGCGGTGCCCACCCTGGGCCGCCGTCACCGCGAGGCGTTGTCCTGCACCCCGGTGGAAAGCCGCCCCGCTGGATGGCCGTCGCGGGTCCAGTGCTGCGTCGCCAAAGGCGGCACCGGTGCCGCCCGGTGGGACGTCTCGGCTGGATTGTCGACGGCCCGGCTTTCCAAGGCAACGGGCACGGCGTCCCTAGTCAACGGCCGAGGCGGCGGGCCGAAGCCTTCGCGACCGTGGTGGCCGAGGGCGCCGCGGGGCGGACCGGGTGCTGCGCCGGGGATCGATGAGCGGCGCTCAGCGAGCGCCCCGCCTGGCACGTGTCGCGGGCCCGGTCGGCTCAGGTGCGGAAGATGGGCTCGTCATGCGGTCGGCGGCACGCTCAAACTCGGGTGATGGGAGCGCCATCCAGTCGGAGTGTCAGTGATGGACCGCCTGGTCCGGAACGGCCCGGTCGCGGAGCCCAGATTTCGCGACGCCAAGGAGGTCAGACCTTGGTGTCACCCGTTTGGCCACCACATGGGTGACCACCCCGTGGGCGCGGGCCAAGCCCGCCCTGCCAGAGCCGACGACGGCCGGCCGCGCAGCGGGGTCGGTGAACGCGTGCACCGCGTACTGCAGCGGTCGCGACCACCTCTGCAACGCGCCGACGTGCGCTGTCGCCTCGCGGCGGCCGCGCCCTCGTTGGGCGAGCGCGGCCGTCGCGGTTCCGCCGGCTGCCGGTGCGCCTGATCCGGCTACCGCAGGCGCCGTGCGGCGCCTCGGCCGACCCCGATGTCACGCGCTCGGTCGGGATCCAGTGACCACCGCGCAACCTTGCGTGGCGGGCTACCGGTTCGACGGGGCAGAGGCGGCGGGCCGTCCGGTGTCATCCCTGGGGGACCGCCCACTTCACCACAGCGTTGGGCGTCGTGAATCCGGCGGTCGTGGCGGAGAACTGGATCCCAGTGACCGACACTCCCTGTGGTACGGAGAAGGCAACCCAGCCACGGTCGCACTGGCCGGGCGACAGCGACGACAGGTTCGAACCGAGTTCGGAGAGCGCCGCAAGCGGACCGCCGAATTGAGAGCCCGACGCTCCGATCGACACGCCTGCCGACGACCCGTTGGACAGCAGTGCCGAGAAGTCCTGCTCGTCGGCTCCGGTCTGTGAGCCCTTCGCGCCTGCGCACAGCGTCGCGTCGATCGCGTCCCACACGTGGCCGGCACTTGGCGTCTGCTGCAGCTGGCTCGTGTCCGTGACGTCGGGATACCAGCCGGAGACCTGCACTGACGTGATGCCGCCGAGCGTCGCCGGGATCGCCACCTTCGTGCCGAGCGAGTTCATGCTCGGCGTCGTAGACGAAGAACCAGCCGACGCCTTCGAGCCCGACGTCACCGAGCGGCTGGACGTGCCAGCGCTCGGCGAGCTCGAAGCCGGCGACCCGGCACTCGACTCAACCGAGCCGGATGTCACCGAGCTCGTCGTCGTGCAAGCGCCGGCGACCAAGGCAACCGCTGCCAGGGCGGCAGCTGCGGCCGTCACCCGAACCACCATCGTCCGACCTCCCCGTCGTCCGACCATGCCATCGCCCGACCTCCCCGTCGGGCGGCCGCTATGTTGGCCTGTCGACGCGCCGGCCGCAACACGGACGCCCCCTGTCGGAGCGGTGCGCTCTACGGTGCGAAGGCCCAGCTCAGGTCTCCGGTCGCCCGGTTCGAGCTCGGCCACACCTGTCGCCGCACCTCGCCGGCATCTCAGGTCCTCTGCTGCCACCCGCCGTGAGCCACTTTGAGCGCCAGCGCAAGGCTGCGCAAGGCTGCGCAAGGCTGCGCAAGGCTGCGCAAGGCTGCGCAAGCTCGGTCGCCGGGCGCTCTGTGCCAGCACGTCCTCCGTCCGGCAGGGAGCGGGACGCGGGGCGTCGCCGGCCGCCGCAGAGCGCTGGTCGGTGCCGGGCCGGGCGCCACGGTCGTCTTCGTCGCAGCGGCTTGGGATCTCCCAATCCTCGTCGTCCGGTAGCGGCAGGCCCTGGCGGAGGCCGAGGAAGACGGCAGCCTTCCGCGTCTCGGTGTACAGGTCTGCGAGCGCTCACGTTGTCTGGGTGTGGTCGCCGTGGAGGTGCGCGACGGCTGGCGTTCACGCCCGGCGCGGGCATCCGTGCCACCGTGGGGCCGCAGTCACTGCAACGCTAGGAGATCTCGGACGTCGAGACCGCCGGCATTCCTCCCTCGGCTCGCCACGTAGGCTGCCGGCCAGTGGCGGCACGGAAGCCGCCAGCCACGTGCCAGCCGGCGTAGCTCAGTGGTCAGAGCAGGGGACTCATAATCCCTGGGTCGCGGGTTCGATCCCCGCCGCCGGTACCGGGTCACGACCGTCGCGCCCCGGGCTGGTCGACGGCTGCGGGACCGGACAGCTGCGGGACCGGGCGGCTGCGGGACCAGGCGGCTGCGGGATCACTCGCCGGCATCGGGGCGCGTGCGGCGCTCCTGCTTGCGCATCGACCGCCGACGCTTGTCCTGCAGGCGCCTGGCCCGTGCCGCCTGGGTCGGGGCGGTCGGCACCCGTGGCCGCTCCACCCGGAGCGCCGCCGCGAGGCGGTCGGCGAGCCGTCGCAGCGCCACGTCCCGGTTGCGCGCCTGCGACCGCTCCGCGCCCGAGGCAGCGCTCACCACGGGGCCGAGGCGCTCCAGCAGCCGTGCCCGCTGGCGCGGCCCGAGGGCAGCCGACCGCTCCACGTCGAACCGCACCTCGGCCCGGGTGCTCGACCGGTTGGCGTGCTGGCCGCCGGGACCCCCGCTGGTGGTGAACCGCCAGGCCAGCTCGTCGAGGGGGATGGCGAGGCCCCTGGTGACGCGCAGCACCGAATGCTGCGGTGAGAGGGCCGGAGCGAGGCCATGGGCAGCGCCGGGTGCGGCGCTGCCCGCGACACGGGGGGTGCCGGCTGCCGGTCTGCGGGGGGACTGGGCGGCCGCGTGCCCGGTCGCGCCGGCTGACGGTCCCTGCGCGGCGGGGGCGGCTGGCGGTCGCCGCGCGGCGGGGTCGCCCGGCGGTCGTTGCGCGGCGGGGGCGGCTGGCGGTCG
>JAJZYI010000154.1 GCA_021798135.1 Actinomycetes bacterium
GGGCGCCCGCGGGCTGAGCCCCGCCCGGTGGGCGGGGCGCCGTGCCCGCCCGACGAGCCGATCGGGAAGGCCGCTGCGCCTGGCGCGGCGCGGGTCGGGCCGGCGCCCCGCGGACCCGGCCGGTCCCGGGCGGGCAGCCCGGACCGGCCCTCAGGCCGAGGCCGGCTCCGACTCGAACTCCAGGATGCCGAGGCGCTCGAACCGGTCCCGCACGTACGGGGTGAGCAGGCCGATCCGCTTGACGTTCGGCACGACCTTGGAGAAGAGCAGCGACCGGAACTGGACCTGCAGCGGGTTGTCCCGCACGAACGCCTCGCACTCGTCGGCGGGCAGCCCGGCCCGCTCCCAGACCTCGCGCTGGAGGAACCGGTCGCGCATCAGCTCTGCCGCCTCGCAGACGAACTCCTCGCGGTCGCGCCGCTCGCGCTCGTCCATCTGGTCGTAGACGCCGGTGAGCGAGGCGATGCCGAAGGCGACGTGGCGGGCCTCGTCGGCCATGACGTGCGCCGTGATGTCGCGCAGCAGCGGCTCGTTCGTCGTCTGGTAGATGAACCCGAAGGCGGCGAGCGCCAGGCTCTCGACCATGATCTGCATCCCCAGGTAGGTCACGTCCCAGCGGCTGTCGCTCAGCAGGTCACGCAGGAGCGAGTCCAGGTGGGGGTTGATCGGGTAGCTGCGGTCGAGCTTCTGGCTCAGGTACCGCTCGTAGACCTCGACGTGGCGGGCCTCGTCCATGACCTGGGTGGCGGCGTACAGCTTGGCGTCCTCGTCCGGCACGGCGTCCACGAGCTTGGCCGTCGCGAGCAGGGCGCCCTGCTCCCCGTGGAGGAACTGGGACACCGTCCAGGCCTGCGACTCCCAGCCGATCTCGGCGAGCTCCCCGTCCGTCAGGTGGGCGAACGGCGAGCCCGGCGGGTCGCGGAGCACGGCGAGCAGGCCGGCGTCGAGGTGCGACTGGTCCACGTCGATGGACCAGTCGAGGTCCGTCGCCGCGTTCCACTGCGAGCGCTTCGCCTTGTCGTAGAGGCGGACGAGCCGGTCGTCCTGGTGGTCGTAGTCCCACGAGAAGACGGCGGGGAAGCTCATCTCCACCGAGCTGCACCGGTCCGCCACGAACTGCGACGTCGAACGCATCGCCCCCTCCTGTGCCCGCGGAGCGGCCGGGCCGGCAGCGTCGGCGCGCCGACCGATCGGACACCCCGTCCATCTACCTTCAGCAAGTTACTATACTTTTACTTCCCGGTCCACGGGCTCGCCGCCGGGGGGTGCCGGGCGAGGCCGACGCCCCGGCAGTGCCGACAAGCCGGGCGGAAGACGGTAGGCTCCGCCAGCGGAGGGCTCCTGTAGCCATGGACATGACCTTGTCGAAGCGCGGCGACTACGTGATGCGTTCTGCGATCGCGCTCGCACGCACCCACGCCGACGGCCAGCCCCGCAAGATCCGCGAGGTCGTCGCCGACACGGAGGTCCCCCAGAGCTTCGCCTCCCAGATCCTCGCCGACCTGGTGCGCGCCGGCCTGGCCACGTCCAGGGCGGGCCGCGACGGCGGGTACCGGCTGGCCCGGGACCCCGACCAGATCACGGTGCTGGAGGTCATCGAGGCCGCCGAGGGGCCGCTGCGCTCCGAACGGTGCGCGCTCGGCGACGGCCCGTGCCGCTGGGACGACGTCTGCCCGCTGCACGAGACCTGGTCGGCGGCGACGGTGAGCGTGCGCGACGTCCTGGCCGAGACGAGCCTGATGGAGCTGGCCCGGCGCGACGAGCAGATCGAGGCCGGCGACTACGCGGTGCCGGCGGACGCCCACCGGTCGCACCCCATCTCGGTGGACGTGAGCGATGCCGTCCAGGTCGAGCTCGGCGCCGACGACGCGGTCCGGGCGCTCGCGGGCCTCGGCGCCCAGCTCACCGACCTGGTGGCGACGGCCGTGGCCGCGGCGGACGGTGCCGGCGCCGCCGGCGGTCCGGCACGGTCCGCTCGCGCGGCAGGCGGTTCACGAGCCGACGGCCGCGCCCGCCGTTCGCCCGAGGTGGCCGACGCGACCCTCGCCCCGATCGGCCGGGCGGGGTCTCGCCGTGCCCGACCGGTGCGCCAGGCCCTCGGGTGGCGCCTCCGCGAGGGGGGCGCCGAGACCACCTTCGAGGCAGAGCTGTGGGTCACGCCCGTCGACGAGGACCGCTGCCAGGTCGAGGTGGAGGGCAGCTGGCGCCAGGCCCCGGGGAGCGGGGCCCTGCAGACGCGCGCCGAGCTCGAGCGCCGGGCACGCGCCGTCCTGCGCGCCTGCCTCCGCGGCCTGGCACGCAGCATGGAGGAACCCGTCTCCCCCGCCACCGGCGGGCCCAGGCGCAGCGCGGCGCGGCGGTAGCCCGGCGGCGTCAGCCGCGACCCCGCAGCATCGCCCCCCAGTAGAAGGCGGGCAGGCCGTAACGCTTGAGCAGCCACATGTCGGTCCGCTCGCGTGTCGTGTCCACGAACGGGATGCTCGGCTTCGGGGCGAGCCCGTAGTCGAACTCGGCCAGCAGCACCTTGCCGCGGGCCGTGGTGAACGGGCATGCCGCCGACCCGTCGTAGCGCGCCGGCAGGGGGCGACCCGCGAGCGTCGCGAGCACGTTCGCCACCACCACCGGGGCCTGCCGGCGCACCGCGGCACCGGTCTTGGAGGTCGGCGCATCGCACACGTCACCGAGCGAGAACACCTCCGGGTGGGTCACGTGCCGCAGGGTGTGGCGGTCGACGGGAACCCAGCCGAACGGGCTGTCGCCGGCCAGCGGGCTCTCGCGCACGAAGGCGGGCGCGCGTTGCGGCGGCGCGACGTGGAGCAGGTCGTAGGGGACCGCCTGGCGCTGCTTGCCCTCGGGGCCCGACGTCTCGAACACGGCCTCGCGCGCCGCCGGGTCGACCTCCACGAGCTCCGAGGAGAACCGGGTCTCGATGCCGTAGCGCCGCACGACGGACTCCAGCACGCGCGCGAACTCGGGCACGCCGAAGATCCCGCCGGCGCCCGTCGCGAACGTCACCTCCGCTGCGGCGAGGGCCCCGGTGCGCTGCCAGTGGTCGCAGGCGAGGTAGGCGGCCTTCTGGGGCGCGCCCGGGCACTTGATCGGCGAGCCCGGGGCGGCGAACACGGCCCGGCCGCCGCGGAACCGGCGCACGAGCTCCCACGTCTTCGGCGCCAGGTCGGCGGTGTAGTTGGAGGCGGCGAAGGGCGTCCCCACGGCTTCCTGGAGCCCCGGGACGAGATCCCAGGCCATCTCGATGCCCGGGCACAGCACCAGCACGTCGTAGCCCAGGCGAGCCCCGCCGGCCGTGACCACCCGGCGCGCCTCGGGGTCGATCTCCACGGCCGCGTCCTGCAGCCACCTGACGCCTCGGGGCACCACCGACGACTGGGGCCGCCGGGACCGCTCCACGGTCGCCGCTCCCCCGCCGACCAGCGTCCACAGGGGCTGGTAGTAGTGGTCCGCTGCCGGGTCGACCAGGGCGACGTCGTCCTCGCCGGCCCGTCGCAGCCGCGCCGCGACGCTGATCCCGGCGCTGCCGCCGCCCACGATCACGATCCGATGGCGCATCGCGCGCTCCCTCCGCTCCTCCGGCTCCTGCCGTAAATCCGATCTGTTTGATCAACAATAAGTCATACGATGAATGTTGTACAGCCCGTACCACCCGGAGGAGCGCCTTCGCCGACGGTCAGGGCACACGCGGCCGGTCCGAGGAGGTGCGCCGGCGCGGACCTGGGCCGGCGATCAGTCCCGGCCGCGAGGCCCGCCGCCGTACCGGAGGAACACCGTCAGGGCCACGATGACGAGGCCCACACCGCCACCGAGCTCCAGCAGGGCGAGGGCGTCGGGCTGGTCGACCAGCACCTCCACGAAGCTCACCGCGGCCACCAGCACGATCATGGCGATGACCCGGGCCTTCAGGTCGTTGAGGTCGTGCATCTGCAGCCACCGCGGCAGCCGCCGCGTGCCGCTGCCGTCGTCCAAGCGGTCGATGAACAGCTCGTAGAAGCCCAGCGCGGCGATGAGCAGGGTGGCGCCGATCAGGAACAGGTCGATCAGCAGCAGGAACAGGCCGATCTTGCTGCCCACGGGGAAGGGGTGCTCCACGGCCTTGCGTACGAGGTCCACGAACTCGGCGGCCCCGTACGCGAACGCACCGAGCGCCGACAGCACCAGGACCGCCACGGGGACCAGGACGAGCCGCAGCGACGCCACCAGGGCCCGCTGCGCGGCCTCCTCGCCTCGCCCGGCCGCTCCCGCTGGCCGCCCGTCTCCGGCGTCCGCGGGCTGGTGCTCCACGGCAGGGCGCACGTCCTCCTCGCCGGTGCCGTCGCTCTCGACCGGCGGGCCCGGCGAGCCACCGAGCCGGTCACGGCCATCAGGAGCCTGCTCCATCGTCAACCCTCGCTCGGCCTCCTCTCCAGGCTACCGCCCTGCCTGGGAGCATCGTCCTCGGCGGGCCGGGGCGCCGTGCCCGGCCGCGGGACGGCGCTCAGCACGTCAGGTACGGAGCCGAGACGCCTGGGCCGCTCGCCGGGTCGTCGACGACGCCGCCCGGCCCCGAGCGCAGGACGCTGCCGAGGTGGACGACGTACCAGACGCCTCGCCACGAGATGAGCGAGGCGATGCCGAAGGACCGCACGGCGCCGCCGACGCTGTAGACGACCCGGGCGTTGGGCACCTCGAAGTAGCCGGTCCCGTTGGCGCAGGTCCCGGGCGTGACCCAGTGCACCAGCCGGGCGGGGACGTCGACGCCCACCAGCGTCGCCGATGCGGGGTCGGGACCGAGCAGGGCGTGCGCTGCGGCGATGTCGGCCGCGTACTCCGCCACCAGCCGGTCCTGGTAGTCGGCGGCAGGATCGGCGATGGTCTTGACCTGGAGGTACGCCGCCTCGGGGAAGAACGCCGGCATGGCCGGCCCGACCGCTCCGGTGACCACGCCGCGCCAGAGCGCCGCCATCTCGGCGTCGAACTGCGGCGTGACGGCCGACGGCAGCGCCCCGGTCTGCGGCAGGCTGCCAGGGCTCGTCGTGGTGGTGGTCGTCGGCGGCACCGTCGTCGGCGGCACCGTCGTCGGCGGCACCGTCGTCGAGGAGGTCGAGGAGGTCGGCGAGGAGGAGGTGGCCGGGGCCCGACGCCGGCGCGACGCCGGGGCGGGGGCGGCCGAGCGGGCCGGGCCGGCGGCGCGTCCGCCCCCCTGCACGGCCACCGCGGTGCCGATGGCGGCGGCGAGCAGCAGCGCCACGGCCGCCGCCAGCGTGGTGCGCCTCGGGCGCAGGGGGCTCCTTGCCATGCACGCGATGATGTCGCGTCGGCGGGGCGTCGCAGGCTCGGGCGGCACGGCATCCGCAGCGCGACCGGCGCCGCTGCCGTACCGTTGCCCCCCATGGGACCGCGACGGGGCGCCCGGCCTGCGCTGTGGACGGCGGTGGCGGCACTGCTGCGCCCCCAACCGGGCAGGCTCCCCGGCCCGTTGATGTGGCGGGCGGGACGACCCGTCGTCACGGCCGTGATCGTGGCGACCAACCTGCTGGGGGTCGCCGCGATCCTGCTCATCTCGGACTTCGTGGTGCCGCTGCCCGGTGTCGGCCCCGGCACCGCGGCGCGCCGCCTCGACCTGGAGATGGCCGTCGGCTACGTCGTCGTGGCCGTACCAGCCGGAGTGGTGGTCGGGACCTCCGGCCTGACACGCCTGAGACGGTGGCTGGTCCAGGAGGCCGAGGCCACGCCCGCCGACCAGCGGGTCGTGCTGCGGGCCCCCCTGCGCCTGTTCGTGCTGCAGATCGCTCTCTGGCTGGGGGCGGCCGCGCTGTTCGGCACGGTGGACGGCGTGTCGGCCGGCGTCACCGGCGCACGCCTGGCCGTCAGCATCGCGCTCACCGGGACGAGCACGGCGGCGTGCGCCTACCTGCTGACCGAGCGGGTGCTGCGCGGCGCGGTGGCCCGCGCCCTGGAGCGCGACGCGCCGGCGCGGCTCGCGGGGCCGGGCGTGGCCTCGCGCGCCGTCCTCGCATGGGCGCTGGGCACGGGGGTGCCGGTGGCCGGCCTGGTGGCCATCGGCGTCCTGGGCCTCACCGGCCAGGACACGTCGAGGCACCAGCTCGCCGTGGCCATGGTCTCGCTCGGCGCGGTGGCCCTCACCGTCGGCCTGCTCGCCGTGGGCCTGGCCGCTCGCGCCACCGCCGATCCGGTGGACTCGGTGCGCCGCGCGCTCGACCGGGCCCAGCACGGGGACTTCGCCGTCCGGGTACCCGTCTACGACGGCACCCAGGTCGGCCGGCTGCAGTTCGGCTTCAACCGGATGGTCGCCGGGCTGGCCGAACGCGACCGGATCCGAGCGGCCCTGGGCACCTACGTCGACCAGGACGTCGCCGAGCGCATCCTTGCCGAGGGCACCAGCCTGGACGGCGAGGAGGTCGAGGTGACCGTGATGTTCGTGGACGTGCGCGACTTCACGGCGTTCGCCGAGCGGCGGCCGGCACGCCAGGTGGTGGCCGCGCTCAACGGGCTGTTCGACCGCATCGTCCCCGTCGTCCACGCCAACGGCGGCCACATCGACAAGTTCATCGGCGACGGCGTGCTGGCCGTCTTCGGCGCCCCGCGCCGGCTCCCCGACCACGCCGCCCGGGCGCTCGCCGCCGCGCTCGACATCGAGCGCGAGGTGAGCGCCGGCGACCTCCAGGTCGGCATCGGCCTCAACTCGGGCACGGTCGTCGCCGGCAACGTCGGCGGCGCCGGCCGCTTCGAGTTCGGCGTCATCGGCGACGTCGTCAACACCGCGGCGCGGGTGGAGGCGGCCACCCGCCAGACCGGCGACGCCGTGCTGCTCGGCGAGTCGACCGCCGCGCTGCTCGCCCGCGACGCCGCGGCGGCGCCGGCGGCGGCCGGTGGCGGCGATCCGGGCGAGGCCGCCACGGCCCGGCCCGGGGCACGACCCGTCCCTGTCGGGGAGCACCAGGTGCTGCTGGTGGAGCGGGCGGGGACCGCGCTGAAGGGCAAGCGCCGGCCGGTCACCCTGTTCGCGCCGGTGCCGGTGCCCGGCGGCGTCGCCGCACCCTGAAGCCGCCGGGCGCCCCGCCCGGGCACGACGAACCGGCACCTCCGGCCGGGGCCTTCAGGTTCGCCCCGGACCTGCCGATGACCACCCCCATGGCACCGCACGCCGTCGGCAGCATCGCGCCGGGCACCTCCGTCGCCGTCCGCACCCGCTACACGGGTGCCTGGGCCGCCGGCTTCGTCGTCGACGAGGTCATGGTGCCGTCGGGCGGGTACAGGGTCCGGCGCCTGTCGGACCAGAGCCGGGTCACGGGGGTCTTCGCTGCGTCCGAGGTCCGGCGCGCCGAGGGCCGGCGGTTCCCGTCGCAGGCGGCAGGAGCTCCCGACTGGCCGACCTGGCACTGCTGACACCCCCTGACCGCCGGCAGCGAAGCCGGCGGGGGCTGACGTGCACGCGGCGGCACCCGCGCCGGCACGGCGCCAGCGCGGCGGCACTCAGCAGCGCCGGCGGGGTGCCACCCGCGCCAGGACGGCAGCAGCGCCGGCGGCACCGCAGGCCGGGCGAACCACCTACGCTGCGGTGGCGATGGGGATAGCGCGCGAGTTCGGGTCGCTCCGCCACCTGGCGGCACGCTTCTTCGGCGCGCTGTCGCCCGCCGGGCCGCCTCCCGACGACGACGCGTGGGCTCGCAGCTGGCTCCTGCCAGGCGAGGTCCGCCTGTGGGAACGGATGTCGGGGCCCGATCGCCGCCACGCCGTCGGCGTCGCGCGCGACGCGCTGCGCATCCTCGACACCGGCAGCGGTGACCGCCCGAGCCGGCCGGTGGTGGCGAGCGCCCTGCTGCACGACGTGGGCAAGGTCGAGTCGGGCCTCGGCACGTTCGCCCGCGTCGCCGTGACCGCTGCCGCCGTCGCCGCGGGCCGCGAGCGC
>JAJZYI010000155.1 GCA_021798135.1 Actinomycetes bacterium
GCTGCCCGCCCCCGCCGGCGCGCCCCGGGCGAGCGTGGCGGCGGTCACCCGGCGAGCTCGCCCGGCACCGCCGTGCAGGCGCTCGGCGGCAGCGGCGCCCGCCCGCCCGGCCCGCCGCCGGCTCTGCCAGCGGGCGGCCAGGACCACCAGGCTGACCGGCACCGCCACGACGGCGAACGCCACCAGCATCTCGGCGCTGGTGAAGAACTGCGCGGCGGCCGCCGCCGCCAGCCCCGCGCCCCACACCGCAGGCCGTCCCCGCTGGCGTACGAGCAGCTCGTGGAGGCAGATGGCCATCACGGGCAGGAACACGAGCACCGTGTCGGCCAGGTGCGCGACCTGGAGCTCGGTGAGCACCAGCGGCGAGAAGCCGAACAGCGCGCCGCCGGCGGCGGAAGGACCCCAGCCGGCGAACCGGCGGCACAGGGCAGCGCCACCGACAGCGTTCACGGGCGCGGCCAGCGTGAGTGCCGCGTTGAGGGCCGCCACCGGGCCGAACAGCCACGTGACCGGGGCGAGCACGGTCCCGACGAGCACGCTGCTCTGGTTGGCGAGCAGGTTGACGCCCGCCGGGTGGGCGGCCGCCGTCGACACCAGGGGGTCCTGCAGGTGCGCCTCCGCGTGCGCCACCCACGCCATGAACCACAGCGACTGCGCGGGATCGCCGCAGGGGCAGGTCATCGTCCCGGCCGGGTGCCCCGACCACACGTGCCACCACACGGCCACGCCCGCGGCCAGGTACGCGGCCACGAGCAGGGCCCACCGGCGCGCGGCGGCACCGCGAGCGCTCGGGCGGCGGGGGCCTGGCCGGGGCGCCGGGGCCGCCGCGGGCACGCCGGCCCCGCTAGGCGCGCAGAGGGCTGGAGGGCGGCCGGACGGACCCGGCTGCCCCGGCTGTGGCCGAGCCACGGGGCGGATCCCCACCGCACCAGCCTGGCATGCCGACACGGCACCGGCTGTGACGAGCGTGGACCTGAGCCCGAGCCGGGACGGGAGCCCGAGCCGGGACCGGGCCGGAGCCGGGCCGGAGCCGGGACCGGAGCGGAGGGAGTGGGATTCGAACCCACGGAGGCTCGCGCCTCACGGCTTTTCAAGAGCCGCGCATTCGTCCGCTCTGCCATCCCTCCCGTCAGCGGCGAGGTTACCCGTCGTGACGCGAGCCCCCTGCGCCGCCACGGTGGCGGGCGGCGGGGGCGCGCACCCGGGGCGGCTTCAGCGCAGCGGCGCTCCCGGGGCGATCTGGCTCCGAAGCCCCTGGAGCCACTCCTCGGCGCGCCGCCACGCGGCACCGGCGCGGGCCCGTCGCTGGGACGCGCCGGCGCCGGCGGAAGGGTAGGAGCCCAGGAACTTCACGTCGGCGAGCTCGGCGTGCAGCACCCGCAGGCAGTCGGCGACGACCTCGTCGGCGACGTGCCCCTCCAGGTCGACGACGAAGCAGTAGCTGCCGAGCTGGCGCTTGGTCGGCCTGGACTCGAGCTTGGTGAGGTTGATGTCGCGGGCGGCGAACTCGCTCAGGATGGCGTGCAGGCTGCCGGGGCGGTCGGCACGCTGGAAGCACACGATGCTGGTCTTGTCGTGGCCGGTCGGCGCCGGGATGCCGGCGCGGGCCACGAGCACGAACCGGGTCTGGTTGTCGGGGTGGTCCTCGACGGCCGGGGCCAGCACGGCGAGCCCGTAGAGCTCCGCCGCGCGGCTCGGCGCGATGGCGGCGTCGCCGGGCCGGGGGTCGCCGCCGACGAGCCGGGCGGCCTCCGCCGTGGAGCTGGTCGCCACCATCTCGGCGGCGGGCAGCCGCTCGGCCAGGAAGCGCCGGCACTGGGCCGTGGCGACGGGGAACGACAGCACGCGGCGCACCTCGGCGAGGCGGGTGCCGGCTCCCGCCATCAGGTGCAGGTGGATGTCGAGCACCACCTCGCGCTGGACGAGCAGGTCGTGCTCGAAGACCAGGCTGTCGACCGTCGGGTGCACGGAGCCCTCGATGGCGTTCTCGATGGGGACGAAGCCCTGCTCGACCGTGCCGGCCTGGACGGCGTCGAGCACGTCGCCGATGGTCGCCAGGGGGGCCAGGTCGGCCGCCGCCAGGTCCGGCTGCGTGGCCAGCGCCTCCTCGGTGAACGTGCCGGCCGGCCCCAGGTAGGCGACGGTCGGCCGCCCCGGACCGCCAGCCGCGCCCGGCGCAGGGGAGCGGCCGGAGATCGCCGCCCTCCCCGGCGGGCCGCTCGCGGCGGCCGGACCCCGGGTCGCAGCACTGGCCATGGACGGGCAGGATAGTGGCCGACCATGGACGAGACCGCCGTTCGCCAGCTGCTCCACGACGTCCGGGAGGGCGCGTGCACCCCGGACGACGCCGTCCGCCTCCTCCGGCGCCTCCCCTTCGCCGACCTCGGGTTCGCCCGAGTCGACCACCACCGGGCGCTGCGCCAGGGCGCCGTCGAGGCCGTCTACGCCCCGGGCAAGACGCCGGAGCAGTGCGCGGCGATCGTGGTGGAGCTGCTCGCCGAGCCGGCGTCGCTCCCGGTGGTGCTCACCCGTGCCGACCCTGCACAGGCGGCCGCCGCGCTGGCCGCCGCCCCGGCCGGCGAGCGGACGGTCTCGGGTCCGCGGTCGACGGTGGCGTGGCGCACGGCGCCGCCGCGCCCGGGCCGGGTGCTGGTGGTGACGGCGGGGACGGCCGACCTGCCCGTCGCCGACGAGTGCCTGGCCGTGCTGCGCGCCACCGGCTTCGAGCCAGAGCGGCTCGTCGACTGCGGCGTCGCCGGGGTCCACCGCCTCCTCGCGTCGGCGGACGCGCTGGCCGGCGCCGACGCCGTCGTGGTGGTGGCTGGCATGGAAGGGGCGCTGGCCAGCGTCGTCGGCGGCATCACCGGCGCACCCGTGGTCGCCGTGCCGACCTCCGTCGGCTACGGCGCCTCCTTCGAGGGCGTCACCGCGCTCCTCGCCATGCTGGCCTCGTGCGCCGCCGGTGTCACCGTCGTCGGCATCGACAACGGGTTCGGCGCGGCGTGCGCCGTGGCCCGCATGCTGCCGTCGGGTCCGCCGCCGCCGGCGGGCGCCGACGCGCCGGCTGTCCCGTGACCGGCCCGGCGACCGGCCCTGCGAACGACCCGGCGACCGGTCCCGTGACCGGCCCGGCGAGTCCGGCTGGTCCGGGCAGCTCGGCGGCCGCCGGCCGCGTCGCCTGGTTCCACTGCTTCAGCGGCGTGGCCGGGGACATGGTGCTGGCCGCCCTGATCGACGCCGGCGCGGACCCCGACGCGGTGCGCGACGTGCTCGCCGGGCTGCGCCTCCCCGGGTGGTCGCTCCGGGTCTCGGCGGCGACCCGCGGCGGCATCGGCGCGACGCGGGTGTCCGTCGACGTGGACGGCGGCGGGGGGCCGGCGCGGCCGTTCGCCGAGCTGGAGCGCCTGGTCCTGGCGGCCAGCCTGCCCGACCGGGTGGCGCGGCGCTCACTGGCGGCGCTGCGCGCCCTGGCCGCCGCCGAGAGCCGGGTGCACCGCGTCCCGCTCGCCTCGGTGCACCTGCACGAGCTCGGCGGCCACGACACCCTCGTCGACGTGGTGGGCTCGGCCGCCGCCCTGGAGCTGCTCGGTGTCGACGACGTGGCGGTCTCTCCCATCGCCGTGGGCACCGGGACCCTGCGCGGCGCGCACGGCCCGCTGCCGAACCCGAGCCCGGCCGTCGTGCACCTCCTGCGCGACGCGGTGGTGTCCGGGCGCGACACCCCGCTCGAGCTGACGACGCCCACCGGTGCCGCGCTCATGGCCACCTGGGGCACGAGCTTCGGGCCGCTCCCGGCCATGCGCGTGCGCGCCGCGGGGTTCGGTGCCGGGTCGGCGGACCCTCCCGGCTTCGCCAACTGCCTGCAGGTGGTGGTCGGTGACCGGGCCGGCGACACCGGGCAGGCTTGGCACCCCGAGGTGCTCGGCGCGGCCGGGCCCGGTGCAGGCGGCGCCCCCGTCGGCCCCGGTGCCGCGGCCGGTGGCCTGCCGCCGGTGCTCGACGTCGGTGTCGTCGGATGGGCCGGTCCGGGCGGCGAGGCAGGTGGCCCGCCCTGGCCGGGAGCGACCGTGCAGGACGTGGCCGTGGTCGAGACGACGGTCGACGACGTCACCGGGGAGGTCGTCGGCTACGCCATCGACGAGCTGCTCCGGGCCGGCGCGCTCGACGCGTGGGCGACGCCGGTGCTCATGAAGCGGGGCAGGCCCGGGCACGTCGTGAGCGCACTGGCCGTGCCCGCCACCCTCGACCTGGTGCGGCAGGTGCTGGCGCGCGAGACGGGGACGCTCGGCGTCAGGGTGGTGCCGGTCCGGCGCTGGGTGGCGCCCCGGTCGGTCGGCGAGGTCGAGGTGTCGGGTCACCGGGTCCGCGTGAAGGTGAGCCCCGGGCGGGTGAAGGCCGAGCACCGCGACGCCGCCGCCGCCGCCCGGGCCCTGGGTGTGCCGGTCCGCGACGTGGCCGTCGCGGCCGAGCAGGCGTGGCGCGCCGGTGGCGGTGCGGCCGAGCAGGCGTGGCGAGCCGGTGGCGGTGCGGGCGAGCCCGGCGGTGCCGCCACCGGCCAGGCGGGTCCCGGGAGTACGGTCGGAGGATGACGCGAGGTCCGGCCCGCGACCGTGGTCCCGGTGGCGGGCACGCGGACGGCGAGCTCCCCGGTGGTGGGCGGTCTCCGCTCCAGGTGGCGCCGGCTGCGGCGCCCGGCGCCACGGCTGGGCAGCCCGAGGTGACAGACGCCCGGCAGCCCGCCACTGGCGGGGTGCCCGAACCCCCCGAACCCCCCGAGGAGACCGAACCCCCCGGGGAGACCGAACCCCCCGAACCGCCCGAGGACCCCGACGCCTGGACCGACGAGCAGTGGCTCGACTGGCTCCGGGCGGGTGACGCGGCTGACGGCGCCGGCTCGGAGCCCCCGGCACCGCGTCGGCGGCCCACCAGGGGCGGCCTGCTCGGCAACGCCATGCTCGGCCTGGCCGAGGCCATCTACGGGCCCCAGCGGCCCAAGGTGGTGGTCGAGGCGGAGGTCCCCGGCGACCTGCACGACGACGACCTCGACCTCAGGCTCGATCCCGAGCATCCGGAGCTGTCGGTGGTGTTCGTGCGCCGGCGGACCGGACGGCGCCCCGGCCGGGGAGGCGCGCCGCCCGGCGACCTCGGCGGCGGCGGGGCGCCCGGGGGTCCAGCTGGCTGACCGGCGCCGCCGCTCGGGGCCTCGGCGTCCCCGTGCGGTCTCGCCGCCCGGGCGCGGTCCCCTGGCCTCGGCCGTGCGCCCTTCGGCGCCAGTAGCGGGCCCGGGGGCCGCCGCGGTTCCGTGCAGCGAGCCCCGGCAGCGTGCCGTGGGGCGGCGGTGATCCTCGCAGTCAGTCGGCGGCTTCGGCGAGCGCCTCGGCCAGCGCCGGGTGGACGGGCATGGAGTCGACCAGGTCGGCCACGCGCAGGCCGGCGGTCACGGCCAGGCTGAGCACCGAGATGAGCTCCGACGCGCTGCGACCGACGATCGATCCGCCCAGCACGACGCCGGTCGCCGGGTCCGACACGATCTTCACGAACCCGCGGGTGTCGTCGGTGATGAGGGCGCGGCTGCTCGCCGTGAACGGCACCTTCGTGACCCGGATCTTGCGGCCGGCGGCGAAGGCGTCGGCCTCCGCCAGCCCCACGTCGGCGATCTCCGGGTCCGTGAAGATGGCCGACGGTGCCTTGTCGTACTCCAGGTGCCGATGCGCTGCGGTGTGGCCGATCACCGCGTGCTCGGCGATCTTGCGCCCCTGCATGGTGGCGACCGACGACAGCGGCAGCTTGCCCGACAGGTCGCCCGCCGCGTAGATGTGGGGCACGTTGGTCTGGCAGTGGTGGTTGATCGGGACGTGCCCGGACGCCGACACCTCGACGCCGGCCGCCGCCAGGCCGAGGTCCTCGCTGTTGGGGACCGAACCGATGGCGAGCAGGGCGTGGCTGCCCTCGACGGCCCTGCCGTCCCCGCACCGGACGCGCACGCCGGTGGCGGTCCGGTCGATGCCGACGGCGCGGGCACCCATCACGAGTGCCACGCCCCGGCGGAGGAACTCCTCCTCCAGGACGGCGGCGACCTCGGGGTCCTTGCCGGGGAGCACCTGCTGGCGGCTCACCACCAGTGTCACCCGGGTGCCCAGCGAGGCGAACATGTGGACGAACTCCACCCCGGTCACGCCCGACCCCACCACCACGAGGTGCTCGGGGAGCTCCGGGGGCGGGTAGGCGTCGCGGGTGAGCAGGACCCGCTTGCCGTCGGGCTCGGCCCAGTCGGGCAGGCGGGGCCGGCTCCCGGTGCAGAGCACGATGGCGTCGGCGGACCACGTGCGCGTGCCCGCTGCGGTGTCGGCCGCCACGGTGTGGGCGTCGACCAGCCGGCCGGCGCCGCGGACGATCTCGACGCCCTGGCTCTCCAGGATGTCGGTGGTGGCGGTCTCGAGGTGGCGGCCGATGGCGGCGATCCGCTCGCGCAGGGACGCCAGGTCGAGCGTGGCGCGCAGGTCGCCCAACCCCATCCGCGACATGCGCTCCAGGTCGGCCATGGCGCCGCCCGTGGCGATCATGGTCTTGGACGGGATGCAGTCCCACAGGTTGGCGGCGCCCCCGACCACGTCCCGCTCGATGAGGGTGACGTCCACGCCGAGGCGGGCGGCATCGGTGGCGGCCTGCGTGCCCGCCGGCCCGCCTCCGACGATCACCAGGCGCACGGCGGGCTCGGGTGCGCGGCGACGGGCGTCATGGGGACCCCAGCGTAGATGAGCGCCGGCGCGGCGGTCGATCTGGCGGCGCCCACGGTGCGCCACGCGCGGAGAGGGCGCCCCGGAGGGCGCCCTCTCGCTTTCGTTCTGCTGGAAAGGCACCGGCGTCCGTGCTGCGCGGGTGGGACCGGCTCCCGCTGGGACGTCGATGGGGGACTGGCTGGGATTCGCCAGCTGGTCCAGCAAGCCGGCTAGCGGCCAGCCACCTCCAGGGTCCCACGTTGATCGTGCAGTTGGACCACCTCCTTTCTCTGGTGGGTTCATGGTACCAACCGCCGGCGTCGCGATGGCGTCCGGAGCACACCGCCACGTCAACGTTGGCGGACCGCCCCGCCGCCCTTCCTGCCGGTGGCGCGTCCGGTCGGCTGGGGCGGCCTGCCGGCGGCGCGTCCGGCTGGGGGCGTCCGGCTGGGGGCGTCCGGCTGGGGGGCGTCCGGCTCAGGAGCGGCTCGGCGGCTCGGGCCTGCCGATGGCCACGTGCGTGGCGTCGAGCGTCGTGTGGTCCGCGCCGATCGAGCCGGTGGCGTTCACGAGCTCGCCTGCCGTGATGGTCGGGGAGGTGGCCGAGGTGCCGTTGTCGCTGTACGTCGTCGACCCCGAGGTCACGATGGTCCGCCAGAAGCCCTGGGCGTCGGCCACGACGATGGTCGACGACGAGCCCGACGCGGACACGCTCTGGACGACGCCGCCCAGGTGGGGCGAGAAGATGTCGACCTGCGTGGCGGTCGCCGGCGTGCCGGACCCCGTGGACGTCGACGGCGGGGAGGACGTGCGCACGGCGACGTGCTCACCCACGGCGAGCGCCGACCAGGTGGTGGCCGTGCGGTCCTTCTCGTACGTCGTGGACGCCGTCAGCGTGTAGGTCGCCGAGGTGCCGTCGGGGCGTGAGACGGTGAGCGAGGTGGGGGAGACGGCCGTGACGGTCCCACCGGGGCGGCCGGGACCGCCGGGACCGCCGGTCCCACCGGGGCCGCCGGGGCCACCGGGGCCGCCGGGGCCACCCGGCCAGCCCGGGCCACCGTGCCCGGGGCCCCCGGGCCCGCCGGGATGGGTGGCGGACGGCGTCCCGCCGGCTGCGCCCGACGACCCGGCCCCACCGGTCGCCGCCGCGGCCACGCCGAAGCTGCCGGCGACGAGCCCGCCGGCGACGAGCGCAG
>JAJZYI010000001.1 GCA_021798135.1 Actinomycetes bacterium
GACACCTTCCGGGCCAGCACCACCACCGCGCCGGAACCGGGAGGCGAGTGCACCGGCGGATCCGGCACCCCGCTGCAGCGGTGACGGCGGCGACGGGGCCCAGCAGGCTCGACCAGCCCCCGTGAGCTGGCGCGGTCAGCCCGGCGGCGTGCAGGTCCACCTGCGCCACAGGCTGTAGGAGTACCCCCCCAGGGTATATGATGAGCGTGTCGGATGGAGCGAGGAGGTCGGCGATGGCCGAGACGATGACCTACACCGTCCCCGGGATGACCTGTGACCACTGCAAGCACGCGGTGTCGAGCGAGCTGGGCTCGGTGCCCGGGGTGGCGGGCGTCGAGGTGGACCTCGAGAGCAAGCTCGTGACCGTGACGGGGGACGACCTCGACGACCGGGCGCTGCGCGCGGCGATCGAGGAGGCGGGCTACGAGGCGGCCTGATGGCCGCCACGACCGAGCCCAGGACCGGGGTCGGTGGCGATTCGGCCCCCGGTGGCGGGCGCCAGCACGTCGAGCTGGCCATCTCCGGCATGACCTGCGCGTCGTGCGCGGCCCGGATCGAGAAGCGCCTGAACAAGCTCGACGGGGTCGCCGCGACGGTCAACTTCGCCAGCGAGCACGCGGCGGTGACGTTCGATCCCGCCCAGGTGGGCGTGGGGGACCTGATCGGGGCGGTGGAGGCCGCCGGCTACGGCGCCGCGCTCCCGGAGGCGGTCACCGACGAGGACCCGGCCCGCCCCTACCGATGGCGGCTGGTGCTGGCCGTGGCCCTGAGCATCCCGCTGGCGGTCTTCGCCTGGGCGTCGGGTTCGCGGCCGCCGGGCTGGGAGTGGGTGTCGATGGTGCTGGCCACGCCCGTCGTCTTCTGGGCCGGCTGGCCATTCCACCGGGCGGCGGCAGCCAACGCCCGCCACGGCGTGGCCACGATGGACACGCTCATCTCGGTCGGCACCCTCGCCGCGTGGACGTGGTCGACCGTGGTCCTCTCCGCCGGCCTGTCGACCAGCGTCTACTTCGACACCGCCGGGGCCATCACCGCGCTGATCCTGCTCGGCCGCTACCTGGAGGCGCGGGCCAAGCGCCGTTCCGGTGACGCCATCCGCAAGCTCCTGGAGCTCGGCGCCAAGGAGGCCCGGGTCCTTCGCGACGGCACGGAGGTCCTGGTGCCCGTCGAGGAGGTGGCCGTCGGCGACCGCTTCGTCGTGCGGCCCGGCGACAAGGTCGCCACCGACGGGACGGTCGTGTCGGGCACCTCGGCCGTCGACCAGTCGATGCTGACCGGGGAGTCGGTGCCCGTCGAGGTGGGGCCGGGCGACGCGGTGGCCGGTGCCACGGTCAACGCGTCGGGTCGCCTGGTGGTCGAGGCGACCCGGGTGGGCTCGTCGACGGCGCTGGCCCAGATCGCCCGCCTGGTGGCCGACGCCCAGGCCGGCAAGGCCCCGGTCCAGCGCCTGGCCGACCGCGTCTCGGCGGTGTTCGTCCCCGTGGTCATCGCCGTCTCGGTCCTGACGCTGGTCGGCTGGCTCCTCATCGGCGGCGTCGCCACCACCGCCGCGTTCACCGCCGCGGTGGCCGTCATCGTCATCGCCTGCCCGTGCGCCCTGGGCCTGGCCACCCCGACCGCCCTGATGGTCGGCACCGGGCGGGGCGCGCAGCTCGGCATCGTCATCAAGGGGCCCGAGGTCCTGGAGCAGACCCGCCAGGTCACCACCGTCGTCCTCGACAAGACCGGCACCCTCACCGAGGGGAGGATGGCCGTGTCCGCCCTCGTCCCCGCCGAAGGGGTCGGCGAGGACGAGCTGCTGCGCCTGGTCGCCGGCGCCGAGGACCCCAGCGAGCACCCCGTCGCCCTGGCCATCGCCGCCCGCGGCCGCGACCGGCTCGGCTCGCTGCCCGCCGCCGAGTCGTTCGCGGCCCGGGCCGGGCTCGGGGTCGAGGCCGTGGTCGACGGCCACGCCGTGGTCGTCGGCCGCCCCGGCCTGCTGGCCGACTGGGGGGTCACCCTCCCCGACGCGTTGGTCGCCGACGTGGCCCGGCTCGAAGCGGGGGGGTCCACGGTCGTGGCGGCCGCCGCCGACGGCCGGGCGCTCGGTCTGGTGGCGGTGGCGGACCGTGTCAAGGCCACCAGCCGCCAGGCCGTCGCCGACCTCCGCGCCCTGGGGCTGACCCCGGTGCTCCTGACCGGCGACAACGAGGCCACCGCCCGTGCCGTCGCCGCCCAGGTCGGGATCGACCGCGTCCTCGCCGGCGTCCTCCCCGAGGACAAGGCCCGCGAGGTCGCCCGCCTGCAGGCCGCCGGTGAGGTGGTGGCCATGGTCGGCGACGGCGTCAACGACGCCCCGGCCCTGGCCCGTGCCGACCTCGGCCTCGCCATCGGCACGGGCACCGACGTCGCCATCGAGGCGTCCGACCTCACGTTGGTGGCCGGCGACCTGCGCGCCGCGGCGGACGCCATCCGCCTGTCGCGCCGGACGCTGTCGACCATCAAGGGGAACCTGTTCTGGGCGTTCGGCTACAACGTCGCCGCCATCCCGCTGGCCGTCGCCGGGGTCGTCAACCCCATCGTCGCGGCCGCCGCCATGGCGTTCTCCAGCGTGTTCGTCGTCACCAACTCGCTGCGGCTGCGGCGGTTCCGGCCCCTCCAGGACCGCCGATGAGCGGCACCGGACGGAGGGGCGCCACGGATCCCGCGGCGGTCGGGGCCGGACCGGCCGGCCACGGGGCTGCCCCGGCGGGTCGAGGTGCCGTCCGGACCGGCGACGGGGCCGGACCGCCCTACGGCTACGTCGACCACAAGGAGGCGCTCGTCAACCGGATGCGCCGCATCGAGGGGCAGGCGCGCGGCGTCGAGAAGATGATCACCGAGGACCGCTACTGCATCGACATCCTCACCCAGATCGCCGCGGTCAACACCGCCCTCGAAGCCGTCGCCGCCATCCTGCTGGAGGACCACGTCAGCCACTGCGTCCGCCACGCGCTCGAATCGGGCGACGAAGCCGTCGCCGCCGAGAAGACCAAGGAGCTGCTCGAAGCCGTCCAGCGCTTCACCCGCACCCGGTGAACCGCCCGTCGGGGGACCGGCTCCCGGCCATGGTCCGCGGGCGGGCACCGTCACGGCGGGCGCAGGCCGGCCCCCGCTCCTGACCGCCGCCCTTCGCCCTTCGCCCTTCGCCCCTCGCCCGCCGCCTTTCCCGCGACCCTATGGCAGGCTGGTCGGCATGGCGGGCGACGACGGGCCGGACCCCGGGCTCCTCCGGACGGTGCGCGCCTACGGCGCAGCGCACGAGGAGACCTTCGGCGACGTGCGCTGGGCGGGCGGCCGGCTGGTGGTGTCGTTCACGGCTGACCTCGAGCACCACCGGCGGCGGCTGGCGACGCTGACGGGGGACCCGTCGGCGACGGCCGTCGAGGCCACGGAGCACACCGGAGCCGAGCTGCGACGGATCGCGGACGAGGTGCGCGAGCGCTACGGTGCCGACCCCCGGCGGGTGCTGCACGGGTGCGGCCCGGGCACGGCTCGGGTGCGGGCCCGCTTCGAGGACGTTGCCGCCGAGCTGCACGCCCGCTACGGCAGCGCCCTCGACATCACGCTGGGGGCCAAGCCGTACCCGCCGTCGCGCCTGGGATCGATGGCCGCGGTCCCCGTGCCCGTCTCCACCGGCGACCTCCCCGGCCTGGACGTGGTCTTCGACGTCGGGGATGGCACGGTGGCGGCGGGTGACGACCTGCGCGGCGGCGTCGTCCTCACCAACAGCGGCACGGGCCAGCTGCGCTTCGCCACCGGGCTGCTCGTGACGGCCGGCGTCCGCCGCCCGGGCGCCGGTCACCTCGCCGGCTGGTTCGTCGGCGCCGTTGCCGCGGTTGCCGCCCTCGTCGACCTGGCTCCCGGGGCGTCGGCACGGCTCGACCTGGTCGTCGGCACGGCGTCGGTCCTGCCCGACACGACCTACCGCGTGCCGCCCGGCACGTACGAGGTCGTGGCCACGATCCCCGCCGACGGGGCGGTCCTCGTCCGCGTCGGGCCCGCCATCGAGGTGACGCCGCCGGTCACGCCGTCGGGCCCGACGTCGAAATGACGCCGTCAGTGACGCTGCCGGTCACGCCGTCGGGCCCGCCGAGCGCCTGACCGCTGGCCGGACGAGCTGATCGGCCGAGGCCGCCATGCCGCCGCGGCCCCTGGTGGACGTCATCGCCCGGCCTCCCTGGCCTGCTCGTCGGCGAGCTCCCGTTCCATCTCGGCGACCGCGTCGCCGTCGGGCACGGGCCCGCCGCCGTCGGGGATGAACCGTCCGGTGTCCCGCCAGTGCACGGCCGCCGCGAAGCCGTGCTGCTGCGCGAAGTCGACGAACCAGCGGCCCTCGGGCGAGTGCCTAGCGATGCCGTCGAAGAGGACCGCGAGGTTCTGGGTGGCCTGCAGGCCCATGTTGTCGTACGCCTGGTTGATCATGAGCTTCTGCATGACGAGCTGGTTGACGGGGACGCCGGCCATCCGGTCGACCAGCCGCTCGACGGTGTCGCCGAGGTCGGCTTCGGGCACGGCGTCGAGCACGAGCCCCCACGCCTTGGCCTGCACGCCGTCGATGGTGTCGCCGGTGAGCAGCATGCGCTTGGCGCGCTCTGCGCCGAGGCGGTAGACCCACATCGCGGTCGTGGGGCAGCCCCAGACGCGAGCCGGCATGTAGCCGATCCTGGCGTCCTCGGCCATCACGACGAGGTCGCACGACAGGGCGATGTCGCTCCCGCCGGCCACGGCGTAGCCGTGCACCTTGGCGACCGTGGGCTTCGGCGAGCGCCACAGCGACAGGAAGTGGTCGGTGTTGGCCTTCATGAGGCGGAAGTCCGTGATCGGGTCCCAGACCTCCCCCTGGTGCCCGGCGCCTCCCTCTGCGTAGAGCTTCAGGTCGTAGCCCGCGCAGAACGCTCTGCCCTCCCCCTGGAGCACGATGACCCGGACCGAGGCGTCGGCGTTGGCGGCGGCGACGGCGCCGCTGATCTCGCCACCCATCTCCGCGGTGATCGCGTTCAACCGCTCCGGACGGTTCAGGGTGATGTAGGCGCGGTGGTCGCGCACCTCGTAGCGGATGGTCCTGCCGCTGAACGTCATGCTCTGGCTCCTCGTGGCTCGGACGACCGGTGTCCCTCGGTCGCAGTCTGGTCCGGGACCCGTCGCCGCGCCCGGTGGCTCGTGGCGCACGTCGAGCCCGGCGGCGAGGTGCTCGACGACCGGTCGCCGCGCCCGGAGCTCGTGACCGCCGGCAGGGTTCGCCGGCCAGACGGGATCCTGTGGGTTCGCTGTGAAATCTGCCGCTTGTGACCTTCGACCCTTTGGTCCGGCGCGGCATCGGACCACGCTGAGTCCGTCGGAGACCCGATGTCTCGGGCGGGCCGAGAGGAGAAGACCGTCATGCGCATACTCGTCCTCGGAGGTGACGGCTACCTGGGCTGGCCCACGGCACTGCACCTCTCAGCGGTCGGCCACGACGTCGGCGTGGTCGACAACTTCGCCCGCCGTCGCTACGACGACGAGCTCGGCACGACGTCCCTGGTGCCCATCGCCTCGCTGGCGCGGCGCATCGCCGCCTGGCGCGCGGAGTCCGGGCACTCGCTGGAGAGCTACGTCGGTGACCTCACCGACCCGGTGTTCGTCCACCAGACGGTCCGGCGGTTCGGGCCCGAAGCCGTGGTGCACTTCGCCGAGCAGCGCTCCGCGCCGTACTCCATGGTCGACCAGGCCCACGCCGTGTACACCCAGACGAACAACGTGGTCGGCACCCTCAACGTCCTGTTCGCCATCGCCGAGCTGGACCCGGCGATCCACCTGGTGAAGCTCGGTTCGATGGGGGAGTACGGCACGCCCGACATCGACATCGAGGAGGGGTGGCTCGAGGTGCACCACAAGGGTCGCACCGACCGGATGCTCTACCCCAAGCGGCCCGGGTCCTTCTACCACCTGTCGAAGGTCCACGACAGCCACAACCTGGAGTTCGCCTGCCGCGTGTGGGGCTTGGCCGCCACCGACCTCAACCAGGGCATCGTCTACGGGCAGGAGACCGAGGAGACCCGGGGGCACCGGGACCTGCTCACGCGGTTCGACTACGACGCCGTCTTCGGGACCGTCCTGAACCGCATGGTGGTCCAGGCCGCCTGCGACCACCCGCTCACCGTGTACGGGAGCGGCGGGCAGACCCGGGGCATGCTCGACATCCGTGACACGGTCGAGTGCATCAGGCTGGCCTGCGAGCACCCGGCCGCGCCCGGGGAGTTCCGGGTGTTCAACCAGTTCACGGAGGAGTTCTCGGTCCGGGCGATCGCCTCCATGATCCAGGCGGCGGCCGGTGACGGCGTGCGCGTCCAGACGGTCCCGAACCCCCGCGTCGAGGCAGAGGACCACTACTACCATGCCGCGCACTCGGCGCTCCTGGATCTGGGGCTGCAGCCGCACCACCTGCAGGACACGCTCGTCGAGTCGCTCCTCGCCATCGCCCGCCGTCACCGCAGCCACGTCGACCCCAGCCTGTTCGAGCCGAGCGTGCAGTGGCGGTCGACGGCCAGCCCCGTCGGCCCGCGGGCGTCGGAGTTCGTGGCATGACGATCGCGGAGCGCCTGCCGGTCGCCGCGCGGCGGGTCGGGGCGCACCAGGGCGGGGCGCACCAGGGCGGGGCGCCGCAGGGCGGGGCGCCGCAGGGCGGGGCGCCGCAGGGCGGGGCGCAACAGGGCGGGGCGAGGCGGGGCGACGCGGGACCCGCCTCCGCCGGCCTCGCTGCCGCCCGGGTCGGGCGGTGGTGGCGGTACGCGGTGACGTCGGCCGTCGCCACGGGCGTCAGCGAGACGACCCTGCTGGTGGTGTACGGCCTGCACCTCGCCGCCGCCTCGTGGGCGGCCGTGCTCGCCAGCCTGGCGGGGACGGTGCCGTCGTACGCGATGAGCCGCTACTGGATCTGGCCCGAAGCCGACCGGCAGCGGCCCGGCCGGCAGGCGGTCGCCTACTGGGTCGTGGCGCTCGTGAGCCTCGGCGTCTCGAGCGTCGCGACCGGCATCGCCGGCGCCAACGCGCCGGGTGCGGGAGCGGCGCGGCTCGCCGTGGTCGGCCTGGCGTACGTCGGGACCTATGGCGGGCTGTGGGTGGCGAAGTTCGTCGTCTACCAGCGGTTCCTGTTCCGCCCGGCGAGGGTGCCGGTGGCGAGCGCCCTGCCCGGTGGCGCCGCCGACCGCCGCCCGTGAGGTGGGCGGGCGGCCCACGGCCGGGCGGAGCCCGCCGCGGCGCATCTGGCTGCTGCTGAGCGGGCTGCTGGTCCTCGTCGCCGGCGGCGTCGCCGTCGGCGTGGCCATGGGCCGCGGTTCGCCGTCCCCGGCGGCCGCACCGCTGCCCACGCTGGCCTCACCCGTCGAGCCGGCACCGAGCCTGGGAGGCAGCCCGCCCGTGCAGGGCCCGCTGGTGGCCAGCGGAGGGCCCTTCCTCCACGACCGTGCCGGGCGTGTCGTCGTCCTGCACGGCGTCAACGTCGTCTACAAGCACCCTCCCTACGAGGTCTTCCCGGACCCCGGCAAGCCGTGGAACTTCGACGCCGCCGACGCCTCGCTCATGGCCCGGCTGGGCTTCGACGTCGTGCGACTCGGGATGACCTGGCGCGGGCTCGAGCCCGGCACGGCGCCCGCCAACGATCCCGCGATCTGCCGCAAGGGCCCGCCGGGCGACCCGCACCAGTTCGACGAGGCCGTGCTCGACCGCTACCTCGGCCGGCTGAAGCAGACCGTCGACCTCCTCGGCCGCTTCCACATCTTCACGATCCTCGACATGCACCAGGACGTCTACAACGAGATGTTCGACGGCGAGGGTGCACCTGACTGGGCGGTCTGCACCGACGGGGTGCCGAGCGTGGACCCGCCGGGGCGGTGGTCGCTCGAGTACGCGACCGCCGCTGCCGGCATCGCCTACGACCACTTCTGGGACAACGACGTCGTCGGCGACCTCCAGGGACAGTTCGACCTGGTCTGGGGCAAAGTCGCCGGCTACTTCAGCGGCGATCCCTGGGTGATCGGGTACGACCCGTTCAACGAGCCGTTCTCCTCGTCGCTGGTGACGCTGGGGAACGAGCACTTCGACGCACAGCTGGAGTGCTTCTACACCGGCCTGGCGCACGTGGGCCGGACGAGCAGCGGCGCGCCGCTGGTGTGCCCGCCCTCGGACCCGTCCGTGGGGGTCATCCCGACGATCCTGGCGAGCGACCCCAAGCACCTCGTCTTCGACGAGCCGGACAACTTCGCCAGCCGCGGCTTTCCCACCCTCGTCGGCCCGATGGACTTCCCCAACCTCGTCTACAACGTGCACGTCTACTGCGGAGCCCGGAGCCCGAAGACCGGCAACCCCACCGACGTCGCTGCCTGCGTCTCGCAGGATGTCCGCTCGCTCGCCCTGCGGGCCGAGGACCTGCGGGAGATGGCGTCGCCGGCCCAGCCCGGAGGCCCGGCCTGGTTCGTCAGCGAGTTCGGTGCCTCCTCCGACCCCGTCCTGGTGGCCGCGTTCACGGCACGGGCGAACGCACACCTCGTCGGATGGGCCTACTGGTCGTGGCGGTACTACGCCGACCCGACCGGCAGCGCCGCCGAGTCGCTGCTCATGGCGGACGGCAGGCTGCGCTCGACGGCCCGGGTGCTCGCGCAGACCTACCCCGAAGCGGTGGCGGGCCGGCCGACATCGATCTCCTCCGACCCGGCGACGGGCGCCTTCCGCCTCCGCTACGTGCCCGGCCACGCGCTGCACGCCCCGACGGTGATCGTGGTCCCCGCGGCTGTGCACTATCCGTCCGGGTACTGCGCGACGGTCCGCGGTGGGACCGTCGTCTCCGGCCGTGACAGCGCTCTGCTCGAGGTCCGCAACGCTGCTCACGGCAGCACCGTGCAGGTGACCGTCACGCCCGGACCGTGTGCGGGCTGACGGGGACGGGCGGGGAGCGGCTCGCCGAGCGCGGCGGTGCCGTGCGCCTCGGCCGCCTGGGCGGTCACCGCCCGGTGTCGAGCCGCCGGCGGAGGTGAGCGCGGACGGCGGCCCACTCGGCGGCGATGACGGAGAACATGGCCGAGTCGCGCAGCAGGCCCTCCTCCCCCGGGGCCCGGGAGGGAGACCACTGCCGCAGGACGCCCTCGAACCGGGCGCCCAGGCCTTCGATCGCCCGGCGTGAGCGCTCGTTGCGCGCGTCGGTCTTCAGGTCGACGCGCGCCACGCCCATCTCGTCGAAGGCGTGGGAGAGCAGGAGGAGCTTGGCCTCGGTGTTGACGCCCTTCCGCTGGGCGGATGCACCCAGCCACGTCCACCCGATCTCTACGGCGCAGATGTCGTCGCGTCCCGGCCAGCGGCGGGGGTCCCAGAAGGCGGTGCAGCCCACGGCACGACCGTCGGCCACGCGGACGACGGCGAACGGGCACATCGACCCGGCCGCGGCGCGGGCGAGCTGCTCGCCGACGTACGTCTCGACGGCGTCGCCGGTCGGGACGACGGTGAAGGCGTAGGTGCTCCGGTCCTCGGAAGCCGCGGCGGCCAGGTCGCCGGCGTGGCGGGGGTCGAGCGGCTCCAAGCGGACGAGCCGACCGCGCAGCTCGGGCACGTCGAACGAGGTGGGCATCGGGTCGTCCTCCTCACCGGTCCTGGCGGTGGCACGTTGCCACGGCAGGTCGCCGGACCGTCGTCGGGTCAGGACCGCCGGATCCTCTGGATGCGGGAGGTGGGATGATGGCCCCGTTCCCCCGGGGCGTCAAGCACGTCGGTGGGCGCCGCTCGTCGCAGCGGGGTCCGACACGCCGCGCACCGGTCTCCGCCGGCCGGCCGACGAAGAGCCGGACGCGGCCCTCCGTCGCCCGCCACCTCCCCGAGGGTCCTTCCGGAGGCCCGGGCGCCGGCGGGACTCACCGGCGCCGACGGCACCCGCTGCGGGAACGGCTAGTGGCGGCGGACCATCCTGATCATCTTCACGTTGATGCGGGCGAAGCGCCAGACCTGCCAGGGCACGAAGGTGCGCAGGAACACGGTCCAGCGGGTGGGCCGGGTCACGTAGGCGAGCTCCTCCCCGGGCGGCTCGAGCGGCGTGTGTCGGTCCGGCACGGCCCGCTACTCCGGGATGAGTGACCAGCCGGGGCGCAGCCTGGCCTTGTAGAGGAACAGGTGGTGCAGGAGGATCTTGATCCAGTGGCCGGCGAGGCCGATCTCGCCGAAGGTCCTGTCCATGTCCCTGCCGTAGTCGGGCCAGCGGGCGAAGTCGGGCACGATCGGGTAGACGGTCATGGAGGCGGCGGTGCCGGTGAGCGGGTTGGCCCCCGCCGAGGCCACGCAGGCGGCGCCCATCTCGGCCATGGACGCCGTGGCGGTGGGCCGGGGGGCGCCTCCGATCATGTCCACGATGCTGCGTGCCACGGCCCTCCCGATCTCGGCCGAGGGCATCCCGGTGCGCGGGGGTGCGGGGGCGATGGGAGTGCCGGTGGGGCTGGTGTGGGGTCGGGAGATGGCGTGCGGAGGGGCGAAGGCGATGCCGGCGGCGAAGACGTTGGGGAGCTCGGGCGACTGGTAGGTCCTCGGCCAGTCGGCGACCTCCCAGGCCTCGAAGGGCTTCGGGGTGTAGTCGGCGTCCACGCGCATGAAGCCGTTGGGCAGGAAGAGCCGATCCGTCATCGCCCCACCCCCGGCGTCGACGGCCTGGAGCCCCACGCCGGAGAACGGGGGGAGCAGCATGGCGAAGTCGAAGGGCTCCTCGCGCTCGGCACCGTCGAGGGTCTCGTAGTGGACGAGACCCGGCTCGACCCGGTCGACGTGGGCGCGGGTGATCCACCTGATCCCCCGCTCGGCGAAGAGCGAGGCCGTGAAGACCGCCGAGGGGACGACGTAGCCGCCCCGGCGCAGGTGCATCCCGCCCATGCCGAAGTCGCCAAGCTCGTGCTCGTTCGTGATCCAGACGATCTCCGCCTTGTCTCGCACCTTGCGGGCACGGAGCTCGAACTCCAGGTTCACGACGTACTCGAAGGCGGCCCCCTCGCAGGTGCAGGAGCCGTGGCCCATCCCGACGAGGAAGCGCTGGTGCTCGCCCCGGCGCATGCGCTCGACTGCCTCGTCGAGGGCGGCCGCGGTCTGGACGGCGTGGTCGACCGTGCACACCGACAGGCTGTGGGCGCCGGGCCCGAGCCCCTCGGTCAGGTCGAAGCGGAGGCTCGGCCCGGTGGCGTTGACGAGGAAGTCGTAGTGGACCTTCTCCGGGCCGCCGGCCGAGCCAGCGCGGGCCGGCTCGACGACGACGTACGGCCGGGGATCGCCGGCGTCGCCCTCGGGATGGATCTCCCGGGCGGCTCCCTGGACCAGCTCGATCCCGTGGCGCTCGTAGACGGGGGCGAGGGGGAAGGCCACCTGCTCCGGGCGCATGAGGCCGACGCCGACCCAGATGTTCGAGGGGATCCAGTTGTACTCGGCGTTGGGCGAGACGACCGTGACGGTGTCGCGCGCGGGGAGCCACTTGCGGGCGAACGAGGCCGCGGTGTGGCCCGAGATCCCCGCCCCGAGGACCACCACCCGGCTCACGTGGCGCCCTCGGGCAGCGGCCGCGGACGGCTGCGACGGCCGCCGGCCGCCGGCTGCCGGTGCGGGAGGCCGCGCCCGTGCTGGCGGCAGCCCGCCGCCTGCTGTCTGGAGCCGCGGACGCCGGCGCTGCGGGGCGGGGTGCCCCCCGTCCGCGACGCGGGCCCGTCCCTCCGTCTGCCCATGGACACAGCTTCGCAGGCCACGGCCCGACGGGCTCGTCGTCGCCCGGTCACCGGGGGGGGGCATCGGCGCGGCGACCGCCGCGCGACCCGGTCGCGGCGTGGGCCGGTGACCGGGCCGGCGGCGGGCACCACCGGGGTGAGAGCCGTTCGGCCCTGGTGGGAGCGATGGCCCGCGAGGACGCTGGACGGGAGGCCTCGGGCCGTCGAGGCTCGTGGGTTGCGGGGCAGTGCCGCGCCGCCCGTCGGCGGGCAGCCCCGAACGCCGCCAGGAGGTGCGCGAGACGAGCCGGCCGATGCCCACCATGCCCAAGCGGCTGCGCCGGCGCGACGGGCGAGTCGTCGGCTTCGAGCAGGGCAGGATCGAAGTCGCGGTGTCCAGGGCCGCTCGGGAGGCCGGCAGGGACGCCCCCGGTCGCGCCCGTCGGGTCGCCGAGACGGTGAGCGCCGAGGTCGCCGAGCGCTTCGGCGATCGCCCGGCGGGGGTGGAGGACGTCCAGGACCTCGTCGAGCAGGCGCTCATGGCGGCAGGGCTGGCGGAGGTGGCACGCGCCTACGTCCTGTACCGGCGGCGGCGTGCCGAGGTGCGCCACGCCAAGGAGGAGCTCGGTGTGCGCGACGAGCTCAAGCTCGGGCTGGCGGCGGTGGCCGTGCTGAAGGAGCGCTACCTGCTCAAGGACCGGCACGGGCAGGTGGTCGAGTCCACCGGCGAGATGATGGACCGGGCGGCCGCCCACGTCGCCAGGGCGGAGGAGCAGTGGCAGCCGGGTGGTGCCGGCCGGTGGGCCGAGGCCTTCGCCGCCGCGTTGCGCCGCCTGGAGTTCCTGCCGAACTCGCCCACGCTGATGAACTCGGGGACGACCCTCGGGTTGCTGTCGGGCTGCGTCGTGCTCCCCCTGGAGGACTCCCTCGGCTCCATCTTCGAGACGCTCGGCCACGCCGCCCTGCTGCACCAGGCCGGCGGGGGCACCGGCTGCTCCTTCTCCCGGTTGCGCCCCAGGGGCGACCGTGTGGCAAGCACCGGCGGCGCGGCCAGCGGACCGGTGTCGTTCCTGTCGGTGTTCGACGCCGCGGCCAGGGTGGTGTCCGACGGCGGCCGCCGCCGGGGGGCGTCGATGGCGGTGCTGGACGTGTCGCACCCAGACGTCGTGGAGTTCGTGGAGGCCAAGGGCGACCCCGGCTCCCTCGAGCACTTCAACCTGTCGGTCGGCGTCTCCGACCGCTTCATGCGCGCCGTCCTCCACGGCGAGGAGCACCGCCTGGTGAACCCCCGCACGGGGGCGACGGCGGGCAGGATCGCCGCCGGCGAGCTCTTCGAGCGGATCTGCGCCGCGGCCTGGCGGGGCGGGGACCCGGGGCTGCTGTTCCTCGACCGCGTCAACCGGGACAACCCGCTGCCCGCCCTGGGGCGCATCGAGGCAACCAACCCGTGTGGCGAGGTGCCGCTGCTGCCGTACGAGTCCTGCAACCTCGGATCGCTCAACCTCGCCCGATTCGTCGAGGGCCGGCGGCTCGACCTCGACCGCCTTGGCGCCACCGTGCGCCTGGCGGTCCGCTTCCTCGACGACGTGATCGACGTCAGCCGCTACCCGGTTGCCGAGCTCGAGGCACCGGCGCACGCGGCGCGCAAGGTGGGCTTGGGGGTGATGGGCCTGGCGGAGATGCTGGCGAGCCTGGGGATCCCGTACGGCTCGGAGGCCGCCCTCCGCCGGGCCTCGAGCGTCATGGGCTTCATCGAGCGACAGGCCCGGCAGGCGTCGGCCGCCCTGGCCGAGGTGCGCGGGCCGTTCCCCCTCTACGACCGGAGCCGCTACGCGGCCCGAGGCGTCGGGCCGCTGCGCAACGCCCAGCTCACCTCGGTCGCCCCGACCGGGACCATCTCGCTCATCGCCGGCACGACCTCGGGGATCGAGCCGATGTTCGCGCTCTCCTACGTGCGCCACGTGCTCGGACGCGACCTCGCGGAGACGAACCCGCTCTTCGAGCGCACGGCGCGTCGTGGTGGCTTCTACTCGGAGCAGCTCATGGCCGAGGTCGACCGCACCGGGACGGTGGGCCAGCTGGCGCAGGTGCCGCCCGAGGTGCGAGAGGCCTTCGTGACCGCCTTGGAGGTCTCCCCCGAGTGGCACCTGAAGATGCAGGCGGCGGTCCAGCGCCACGTGGACGCGGCGGTGGCCAAGACCGTCAACCTGCGCGCCGAGGCGACGGTCGCCGACGTGCGCGCCACCTTCCTGGCCGCGTGGCAGGCCAGGAGCAAGGGCATCACCGTCTACCGGAACGGCTCCCGCCCGGACCAGGTCCTCAGGCTCGAGCCCGCCCCGCTGCCGGGCGCCGCCGTGCGGATCGCCGACGGCTACAGCGGCGGGTGCGGAGGGCACGTCTGTGAGTTCTGAGCCGGGCGGGGCGCCGGTGCCGGCCGCGGCCGCGCGCCGGCGCCCGAACCGGCCCGGCCGGTAGGTCGTGGTGGTGGCAGCCACCCTGACGATCTTCCTCGGCGGCGACGTCATGACCGGCCGGGGCGTGGACCAGGTCCTGCCCCGTCCCGGCAGCCCGCGGCTGTGGGAGCCCTACGAGCGCGATGCCCGCGCCTACGTGGCGCTGGCCGAGGCGAGGAACGGCCCCGTGCCGAGGCCGGTGCCGTTCTCGTGGCCGTGGGGGGACGCGCTGCAGGTCGTGGAGGCGGCGGCGCCGGCGGCGCGGGTGGTGAACCTGGAGACCAGCATCACCACCTGCGACCGGGCCGCCCCCGGCAAGGCGGTCCACTACCGCATGAGCCCCGGCAACGTGCCGTGCCTGACGGCCCTCGGACCGGACGTCTGCGTGATGGCCAACAACCACGTGCTCGACTTCGGCAGGCAGGGCCTGCGCGAGACCCTGGACGCCCTGGCGGCTGCGGGGCTGGTCCCCGCGGGTGCCGGGGCCGACCGCGCCGAGGCCTGGCGCCCGGTGGCCGTGCCGACGGCGCACGGCGGCCGGGTCATGGTGGCGGCGGTCGGCGCCGGCTCGAGCGGCATCCCCGGCTCGTGGGAGGCGACGGCGGGCACCCCCGGCGTGGCGCTCCTCGCCGACCTGTCCGATGCCACCGCCGACGAGGTGGCGCGCGGGGCCTGCGCTGGCGGGCGGCCGGGCGACGTCGTCGTGGTCTCCATCCACTGGGGGTCCAACTGGGGCTACGACGTAACCGAGGACCAGGTGCGCTTCGCACACCGGCTCGTCGACGGCGGCGTCGACCTGGTGCACGGGCACTCGTCGCACCACCCGCGGCCGATCGAGGTGTACCGCGGGAAGCTCGTCCTCTACGGCTGCGGCGACCTGGTCGACGACTACGAGGGGATCGGCGGCTACGAGGAGCTCCGCGACGACCTGCGGCTGCTGTACTTCGCCTCCCTGGACCCGGCCACGGGCCGGCTCGCGGACCTGTCCATGACACCCATGCAGTCCCGGCGGATGCGCCTCCGCCACGCGTCCACCGCGGATGCCCGGTGGCTGTGCGAGGTCGTGCGCCGGGCGAGCCGGCCGTTCGCCACCCGCGTGGACCTGCAGCCCGACGGCTCGCTCTCGGTCCGGCCGGCGGTGGCGTGACCGCGGTCGCCGCCTGGTCGGCGGTGATGCCGGGTGCCGCTCGGCGGTGATGCCGGGTGCCGCTCGGCGGGGCGCCGGGTCCCGGTCGTCAGCGATGCCGGGTGCCGCTCGTCGGCGATGCCGGGTGCCGCTCGCCGGGGCGCCGGGTCCCGGTCAGGTGGCGACGAACCCCTCCCAGCGGCGCAGGTAGTCCACGAAGGGCGGGCTCACGCCCTCGCCGTGCAGGTAGGCCTCGGACACGGGGAGCGCGACCGGCGTGAAGTCCCGGTCGCGGCGCAGGCGCCGGGGGAAGTCGTGGTGCAGCACGGCGGCGCGGCCGACGATGGCGTAGTCGGCCCCGGCCGTGAGCACGTCGACCACGTCACGGCCCGTGCGGATGGTGCCGGCGACCCCCAGCACGGCGTCGCCGCGCTCGAGGTCCGTGAAGTGCGCCAGGAGCGGCCGGTCGGCCAGGGTGGCGTCCTCGGGCAGCTTGCGGGCGTCCCACAGGGACATGTCGAGGAAGTCGACCCGGCCGGCTGCGAGCAGCTCGCCGGCGAGGTCGCGGATGTCGGCCAGGCGAAGGCCGAACCGCTCGGGTGACAGGCGGATGCCGACCTGCAGGTCGGCGCTGCAGCGGTCCCGGATGGCGTCGAGGACCTCCACGACGATGCGGGCCCGGTTGCCGGGCGAGCCGCCGTAGCGGTCGGTGCGCCGGTTCTGCTCGGGGGACAGGAACTGGCAGAGCAGGTAGCCGTGCGCGCCGTGGACCTCCACGGCGGCGAAGCCGGCTCGCTCGGCGCGCGCCGCGGCGGCGGCGAAGTCGTCGACCACGTCCTCCACCTCCGCCGCGGTGAGCGCTCGGGTGCCGGTCGCCGCGTCGTCGCTGGGTCCGACGGGTTGGCCGACCAGCTCGGCGGGGGCGCGCGCACCGGCATGGTGCAGCTGCAGGGCCGGCACGCTCCCTGCCGCGACGATCGCCGACGCCAGGCGTGCGAGCCCGTCGGCGTGCTGGTCCCCGAACACGCCGAGCTGCCCGGGGAAGCCCTGCCCGACGGCCTGGACGTGCGACGCGCAGGTCATCGTCAGCCCGAACCCGCCCTCGGCGCGCAGCACCAGCCACCGCAGCTCGGCGTCCGAGATCGTGCCGTCGGGATGGCTCTGCTGGTTGGTGAGCGCGGCCAGGGCCAGGCGGTTCGGCCACGCCGGCCCGCGTCGGAGGCGCAGCGCGCCGAAGGGGTCCGGGCGGGACATGCAGCGGCCTTCCTTCCCTGGTCGTCTACGTGGGAGCGCCGTCGCGCCCCGCCCGACGATGGTATTCGCCGTCGCCGGCCGGCGGCGCAGAGCACGATCTCGGGCCGGCAGCCTGGCTCCTGCAGTACCCCACGGCGGTGTGTCGGCTACAAAGGGCGTCCATGGAGGCGCTGCTGAGCCCCACGGGTTTCGTGAGCTCGTTCGGCTACCTGGCGATCTTCGTGCTGAGCGTGGCCCAGTCGTGCTGCGTCCCGACGTCGTCGGAGCTCACGCTGGGCTTCGCCGGGGCGCTCGCCGCCACCGGTCACCTGGACCTGGCCGGAGCCATCGCGGCGGGTGCGGCGGGCGAGGTGGTCGGGGCGTTCGTGGCCTGGGCCATCGGGCGCACCGCCGGCCGTGCCATCGTCGACCGGTACGGCAAGTACCTCCTGCTCACCCACCACGACCTGGACCGGGCCGAGGCGTGGTACGCCCGCCACGAGCGCTGGGGGGTGTTCGGGGGCCGGCTGCTGCCCGTCGTCCGGAACTTCGTGGCGCTCCCGGCCGGCGTCGCCGAGGTGCCGCTGGTGCGCTTCGGCCTGCTCACGGCGGCGGGCAGCCTGATCTGGGACGGTGCCATGGCCGGCATCGGCTACGGCGTCGGCAGCCGCTGGCACGCGATCGTCCACGCCTTCAGCGACGCCGGCTACGTGCTCGGTGCGCTGGCCGTGGTCGCCGTCGCCGCCGCCGTCGTGCACCGCTGGCGGTCCTACGGTGCCCAGGTGGCGCTGCAGCGCGTCGACGGTGCCCGCCCCGGAACGGGCCCCGGCGGCGGTGCCGTCGGTGTGTCCCGGGCCGGCGTCGTCATCGGCATCGGTGCCGGTTCCGGTGCCGCCCCGGGTGCGGGTGGCGCCCCGGGTGCGGGTGGCGCGGCGGTCGCCGTCGGCGGCGAACCGGCCGAGGCGGTGGGGCCGCCGGCTGCCGCGGCACCGCCCAACCCGCGCGAGGAGATCGTGGCGCTCGTCCGGCGCCTGGCAGCGCCCGGCGCCGGCGTGGGCGAGCGCCACGGGGCGGCGGCCAACGAGCGGCTGACGGCGGCGGCGGCTGCGGTCCTGTTCGTGCTGATCTTCCTGGAGGGGATCACGCTCCTGCACATCCACGGCCTGCTGGCCATGCACGTCGCCATCGGCCTGGTGCTGGTCCCGCCCGTCGTGGTCAAGCTCGGCAGCACGGGCTGGCGGTTCCTCCGCTACTACACCGGCCACCCGGCGTACGTGCACAAGGGCGCGCCGATGCCGCTGCTGCGGGCGCTGGCACCGGTGCTGGTCCTCAGCACCGTCGTGCTCTTCGTGTCGGGCGTCGCGCTGGTCGCCGTGCCACGCCCGGCAGCGTGGCTGCTGGCCGTCCACCGCGGCGACTTCGTGCTCTGGTTCGTGGTGCTGGCGGTCCACGTGCTCACCTACGTGTGGCAGGTGCCGGGGGTCCTGCGGCGGGACCTGAGCAGCCGCCGCACCTACCGGCGCAGCAGCCCCCCGGGGCGGCGGCTGCGCGTGCTCGGCGTCGCCGGCGCCGTGGCGGCCGGCGTGGCGATGACCGTGGCGCTGTGGCCGGCGTTCGGCCCGAACGTCCACACGTTCTTCCACTTCCTGAGCGGCGCGGCTCGTTAGCCGGCGGGGCGTGACGGGCCTGTCCGCCACCGCGCCCGTCGGGCCGCCGCCCGGTCCTGGGTCGTCGGCCCGGTCCTGTGTCGTCGGCCCGGTCCTGTGTCGTTCAACCGCCGGCGAGCCGGTGGAAGGTCACGGCGGCGGCGGTGGCGACGTTCAGGGAGTCGACGCCCGGCGCCATCGGGATCGTCACGACGTGGTCGGCGGCGGCGATGGCCGCCGCCGACAGGCCCGGGCCCTCCGCGCCGAGCACGACCGCCATGCCCGGCCGGGCCGGGTCGAGGAGCGCGGCGAGCTCGCCGGGGCCGACCGGCGGGCGCCCGGCGCCGGGAGGTGGCGGGCGCGGCACGAGCGCGGCCACCGCGAAGCCGGCGTCGCGCAGCTCGTGGAGCGCGTCCGGCCACGGCGACAGCCGCGCGAACGGCACGTGCAGGACGTGGCCGACCGAGACCCGGACCGCCCGGCGGTAGAGCGGGTCGGCGCACGTGGGGTCGAGCAGCACCGCCGCGACGCCGAACGCCGCCGCGTTGCGGAACAGCGCGCCGAGGTTCTCGTGGTCGTTGACGCCCTCCACGACGGCCACCACCGGCGGCCCTCCGCCGGCGCTCGGCCGCCTGCCAGCTCGGGTCAGGAGCCGGCCGGCGTCGACGGGATCGGGTCGCCCGGCGACGGCCACGACGCCGCGGTGCAGCGCGAAGCCGACCGTGGCTGCCACCACCGGCCGGCTGCCGACGAACACCCGCGCGCCGCGCGAGCGCGCTGCGTCCACCAGGTCTGCCACTGCCACCGCCTGGTGGTCGTCGACCAGGAGGGAGCGGATCTCGAAGGGGGAGGTCAGGAGCTGGCGCACGGCGACGCGGCCCTCCACGACGACGACGTCGTCGTCGGCGCCCCGGCGGCGGCGCAGCGCGGCGTCGTCCAGGTCGCGGTAGTCGGCGAGCCGGGGGTCGGCCGGGTCGTCCACCTCGACCAGCTCGCCGGGGGGCCCAGCGGGCCCGGCGGTCGGCACGGCGTCAGCCCCGGGGCGACCGCGTCGGCAGGCGGCCGTGGCATGCCATGGTGCCATCGTACGGACCCGCCGGGTCCCCGCGCGCGTGGGGCCGGGCTCAGCCCAACCGCTGCAGCTCCACGACGGGGATCACCCGGGTGGTCTTGGCCGCGTACTCGGCGAAGCCCGGGTAGCGGCTCGCCTGCTCCGCGTACACGCGGTCCCGGTCCGGCCCGGTCACCACCACGGCCACCGCCGGGTAGGTCTCGTCGCCGGCCTCCACGGTGACCTCGGGCCGGGCGACGACGTTGTGGTACCAGTCCGGGTGGGTGTCGGCGCCGGCCTTGGAGGCGAACACGTAGCGGTGCCCGTCGAGGTCGAGGTACATCATGGGGTTCACCCGCTCGGCGCCGCTACGGGCGCCCGTGGTGTGCAGCAGGAGCAGCGGGGCGCCCTCGAACTGGCCTCCGACCCTGCCGCCGTTGGCGCGGAACTCGTCGATGATCCTGGCGTTCCAGTCGTGCACGTCGCTCATGTCGGCCTCGCCTCGTCGTCGTCGCCGGCATGGCCGCCGGCCGGGGCGCCCGCAGGCGGGGATGCCCCGGTGCGAGGGTAGCGGGCCAGGGGCGGTCACGACATGGTCGCCGGCGCCGGGCCGGTCGCGGGCCAGGGGCGGTCACGACATGGTCGCCGGCGCCGGGCCGGTCGCGGTGCGGGGGCGGTCACGACATGGTCGCCGGCGCCGGGCCGGTAGCGGGCCAGGGGCGGTCACGACATGGTCGCCGGCGCCGGGCCGGCCGCGGCGTGCAGGGCGGCCAGTTCCGCGTCCACCCGCCGGCGGTGCTCCTCGGCGTCGCGACGCGCCGACGACCGCCGCCAGCGGCCGCTCATGAACAGCACCGTCGGCAGCAGCAGGGCCTCGCCGGCGACGCACACCCACCACCAGGCCTGCCACTGCCCGGGTGCCTGCCGGCGGGCTGCCAGCACCTGGGCGCCGTGCGCGGCCAGGTACGCCCGGTCGGCGGGGGGGACCTTGCTGGCCGCGACCAGCCGGGTGACCGCCTGGGGCTCCGTGACGTGCAGGTGCGCGGCGACCTGGCCGATGGCGGCGCTGACGGCGGCGCGGTTCCCCTGGTTGGCGGCGAGCTCGGCCCGCGTGGCCGGGTCGATGGCCTGCAGGGTCGCGACCTGCGCTGGGTAGCGGGCCTCGATCGCCTGCAGCTGCCGGCCGTACTGGGCGATCGGCGTCACCGACGTCACGACGTACGGGATGACGAGGAACGAGGCGGCGACGACGACGCGCAGGATCCACCCCCACACGGCCAGCCCGGTGGCCACCAGCGCCGGGTTGCGGTGCTCGACGGTCTCGGTGAACGCCGCCATCCACGGCGAGTACGCGACGCCCCGACTGGCCGACATCAGGGAGACGATGACCACGAACGTGGCGTAGCTCGTGGCGGCGTCGGTGGTGCGCAAGGCGAAGACGGTCGTCATGGCGATCGCGGCCAGCGCACCGGCGACGATGAACGGCTTGCGGACCCCCACGCGGTCCGAGAGCGCGCCGATGACGACCACCGCGACGGCGTCCGCCGCCCAGAACCAGTTGCCGAGCCCGTTGGCCTGCGCCTGGCTGAAACCGAAGACGGCGGAGAAGTAGATGACGAAGAAGCCGACGGCCGCGTAGTAGATGAGCAGGAACAGGCTGATGCCGAGGGCCGGCACCATCACCGAGGGGGTGACCATCTGGCGCCAGGGGCGGCGGGTGGCCGCCGCCACGTCGATGCCCCGGGCGCGGGCCTCGATCAGGGCCCGCTCCCGAACCGAGACCATCCGCTGGTCGCGCAGCTGGGGTGAGAGCTCGCGCAGGAACACGAACGCGACCACGAACACGACGAGGCCGGTGGCCCCAGCGATGTGGAACTGGTCCTGCCAGGCGTGGAGGTGGTCGAGCGTGTTCGACGCGACCTCGGAGACCACCAGGCTGCCCATCACCGGCCCGACGGTCCACAGCCCCATGGCCGTGCCGCGGCCCAGCTGCGGCGAGAAGTCGCGCACCAGGGCGGGGGAGGCGACCAGCACCATGCCCTCGACGAAGCCCACGACCGCCACGAGGGCGGTGTACGTCGCCGGGTCGGGTGCGGACGGGATGCCCACGGCGGTCACCAGACTGGCGGCCAGCAGCCCGAAGACCACCAGGTTGGCGCGGCCCCATCGGTCGGCGAGGCCCGCCACCAGCGACGCCACCGCGCCGGTCGCGCTCGAGATCACGACCACCCCGAGGTAGAAGCGGAACGAGATCCCGAAGTGCTCCATGATCGCCGGTCCCACCGACCCACCCACGTACTGCTGGTAGTAGAGGACGATGGTGGCGAGGACGGCCACCGCCAGGTAGCCGGTGCGCGGCCCGGCGTCCGGGTAGGCGTGGAGCTTGCGGTCCCACGGATGCAGGCGGCGGACGCCGGAGGGGCCGGTGCCCGGCCCGCGGGGCCGCTGTTCGGTGGCGGCGTCGGCCGTCGCCCCGGTGCCGGCACGGTGGCCGGCGTCCAGGAGGGCGCGGCCGGTGGTGGCTGCGGCCGGGGTCGCCGGCGAGCGCGTGCCGGCCGACGAGCCGGAGGCGGCCCCGGCCCCGGTGGATCCCGGGTCCGGCGGCCGGTCGTCGGCGTGCGGTGTCGTCATGGCCCCTCCCGGGTCCGAGTCCCCACAAGATCATGTCACGTGTCGTGTCAAGTGTTATGGAGAAGGTTGCGGCCGGGATCCCGCCGTGGCCGGAACCGGTGGGGCAAGGTGTGGGGACCGGCGACCGGGAGGGCGACGATGCTGGTTGGCGTGCCGCGCGAGGTGAAGGACGACGAGTACCGGGTGGCGATGACCCCGGCCGGCGTCCACGAGCTGGTGCGCGCCGGGCACCGCGTGCTCGTCGAGCGCGGTGCCGGCGACGGCTCGTCGATCGGTGACGGCGAGTACGCCGACGCCGGTGCGTCGGTGGTGGCGACCGCCGACGACGTGTGGGCGGAAGCGGAGCTGGTCGTGAAGGTGAAGGAGCCGGTGGAGGCCGAGCACCCCCGGCTCCGCCCCGGCCAGGTGCTCTTCGCCTACCTGCACCTGGCCGCGTCGCGAGCGTGCACCGAGGCGCTGCTCGTGTCGGGCACCACCGCCGTGGCGTTCGAGACGGTGCAGCTCGCCGACGGCACTCTTCCCCTGCTCTACCCGATGTCCGAGGTGGCGGGGCGGATGGCCGCCCAGGTGGGCGCCCACTTCCTCGAGCGCGAGGCCGGCGGGCGCGGCGTGCTCATGGGCGGCGTGTCGGGAGCGCGCGACGCGCAGGTCGTCGTGCTGGGCGCGGGCGTCGCCGGCACCAACGCCGCGCACGTCGCCGTCGGCATGGGCGCGGCCACGTGCGTCCTCGACCGCGACGTCGCCAAGCTGCGCGCCCTCGACCGGATGTTCCAGGGTCGGCTGCAGACGCTGGCGTCGACCGCCTACGAGATCGAGCGGGTCGTGCTCCAGGCCGACCTGGTGGTCGGCGCCGTCCTGGTCACCGGGGCGCGCGCCCCCGAGCTCGTGACCGGGGACCTCGTCCGGCGCATGAAGCCCGGCGCGGTGCTGGTCGACGTCTCGATCGACCAGGGCGGATGCTTCGAGCCGAGCCGGCCGACGACGCACTCGCGCCCGACCTTCGCCGTGCACGACACCATCTTCTACTGCGTGGCGAACATGCCCGGTGCGGTGCCCCACACCTCCACGCACGCGCTGGCGAACGTCACGCTCCCGTACGTCCTGGAGATCGCCGAGCGTGGCATCGCCGGGGCCGTCCACGCCGACCCGGCGCTGGCCCGCGGCGTGAACGTCGCCGGCGGCGCCGTGGTCTACCCGGCGGTGGCACAGGCGCACGGGATGGCGTGGGCGGAGCTCGGGGGAACGTTGCCGCCCGGCTGACGGCGCGCCGTCGGGTGGCCGGCCCTGGATGTGCGCCGGGACTCGGCCCGCACGGCATGATGTCGGCGGTGCTCATGCTCCTGATCCGACATGCGGACGCCGGCTCGCGCCGGGAGTGGGCTGGCGACGACCGCGACCGGCCCCTCTCGGCGCTCGGCGTCCACCAGGCGCGCGCCCTGGCCGACGCCCTCGTCGAGCACAAGCCGGCGCTCATCGCCACCAGCCCCTACCTGCGGTGCCTGCAGACCGTCCTGCCGCTGGCGGACGCGGCCGGCCGGCCAGTGGTCCCGGTGGAGGCGCTCGGCGTGCAGGGCGCTCCCGAGGCCGGCACGACGCTGCAGCTGCTGGCGCGGCGCGGCACGGGCCCGCCGGTCGATCCCGATCTGGCCGAGCCCGTGATCGCCGTCTGCACGCACGGCGAGGTCATCGCCGCTGGCCTCGACGCCCTGGGGGCCACCGCGTTGGCGGCGGGCGCGGCCGCGCCCGGCCCCAAGGCCGGCACCTGGCTGCTGCGCTTCGACGGCGACCGGCTGGTCGACGTGGGGCACCTCGCACCGCCGGCCTGAGGGACGCGTCGGCGGGCGCCGAGCCGGTACGAACCGGCGGCGGGCCCCGGGGTCGCCGCCGGCCGAGCCGGTACGATCCGGCCGTGCACAAGGCGACCGACCATCGCGGCGACGACGACCGGGACCGGCGGCGCGAGGAGCGGCGCCGGCAGATGGTCGAAGCCGCCGTGCGCGTCATCCGACGCGACGGGCCGGACGCGTCGATGGACCGCTTCGCGGCGGAGGCGGGCGTGGCCAAGCCCATCCTGTACCGGGTCTTCGGGGACCGATCGGGACTGCACCGAGCGGTGGGGGAGTACGCCTTCGCGTCGCTCGGCGCCGGCATCGACCAGGCGCTGGCGGCCCGCGACGTCCCACCGCGCCGGATGGTAGCGGACGCCATCGACAGCTACCTGGCGTTCGTGGAGCGCGAGCCCGCGCTCTACACGTTCCTGGCCGAGCGCGCCGACACCGGTGCGAAGCGGCGGACGGTCGACGACTACCTCAGCCGGGTCAGCCGGCAGGTTGCCCGTCTCCTCGGCGACCGGCTGCGGGCGATGGGGGCGGATGCCGGTGCCGCCGAGCCCTGGGCCTTCGGCATCGTGGGCATGGCGGTGGCGGCCGGGTCGTGGTGGCTCGACCGCGGCTCGATGAGCCGCGAGCAGCTCGGTGCCTACCTGACCGAGCTGGTCTGCGATGGTCTCCCCGGCGTCGGGCGGACTGGAGCCGGCCGGCCGGACGCGACCGCGTCGTAGCGACGGCTGGCCTGACTCGGTCGCCGCCGGGTGACGGCTGGCTGACCCGGTCGCCGCCGGGTGACGGCTGGCCTGACTCGGTCGCCGCCGGGTGACGGCTGCCCGCCGCCCGGCCTCGCGGCGTGGTGGCTCCCCGTGCCGGGCGCCTGTGGACGAGCGGGCCCTCGGCTGGGGATCATCCCGGCCGGGTTGGGGACGACGGCCCGTCGCCTGGGGACAGAGCGCCCGAATCTGGTGGACAACGTCTGGATTTCGCGCCACCCCCTTGTGCCACGTTGCCTTCGGGCGCAGAGTGGACGTAGCGAGCTCGGAGGTTGCCCACCGCCGCCGGTGCGCTCCGGATTGCCGGTGCGCCTGCCGGGGGGCCGTCCGAGCAGCGCGGCGAGCGAGGCGACCGGACCGGCTCCCCGGAGCCCGCTCGGTCGGTGCCACGCCGGGGAACGTCCGACCCCGGCATGGACGCCCGCTCGCCGCAGGGCGTGCGCCCCGGGCGCGGTCGGCCGTGCCGGCCAGCGACCGGGGCTGCGCCGCGCCCGGAGCGGGCCGCCAGCTTGTCAGCAGCACGCCACCGCTCGTCGCAGCAGCACGCTGCCGCTCGCCGATCAGCGGACGGCGAAGCCGATGGGCAGGGGATCGGTGCCTGGCGGCGGGTCGGACACTTCCACCCCCGTCACGCGGGCGAACCTCGGTCCCTGGCGGCACCAGGCGATCACGGCGTCGACCGCGGCGGCCGGGCCGACGAGGACCGCCTCCACCGAGCCGTCCGACCGGTTCGCCGCCCAGCCGGCGACACCGGCCTCCCTTGCTCGCGCCGCGCACGATGCCCGGAAACCGACACCCTGCACGCGCCCGCGCACCACGACGCGGCGGCGCACCGTCGGGTCCGAAGCGCCGAGCACAGCGTCAGGCGCCCACCGGCCACAGCCATTCGGGGCGGTCGCCGACAGCCACCATCGTGGCGAGGTCGCCACTCACCCGGGGCAGGTCGTCGGCGTGCGTCACGCCCACGACCCTGCCGGGTCCCGGCAGCACGCGCACCCCAGGTGAGCCTGCCGTCGCCGCCATCTCGCCGACGACCTCGGGCAGCAGCACCTCGACGTCGTCGGTGGCAGCCCCGTCGGCGACGGCGCCGCCGTCGTCGACCTGGGGGTGCACCGCCGTGACGGCCTTGGCCAGCTCGTCCCAGATCCGGGGCCGGAAGCCCCAGAGGTTCACCGAGACGGGCGTGTCGGCCGGCAGCACGGCGGGCTGGCGCCCGTCGCCGGCGGCGAAGCTGCCGTCGGTGAGCCGGCGCACCTGCTTGCGCTCGTCGATCCCCACCAGGGCGCCGTCGGCGGTGGCGCGGACCACGCCCCGCGTCACGGGGGCGTCGCCGACCACGGAGTCGCCGAGGGCGAACGTCACCAGTGCGTGCTCGTCGGTAGGGGACTGGAGGTGCTCACGCAGCCGGGCGAACGCGTCGGCACCGTAGACGTCGTCGCCGTTGACGACGGCGAAGGGCCGGTCGCCGACGACGCTGCGGGCGCAGAGCACGGCGTGGGCGGTCCCCAGGGGCCGTTCCTGCCTGGCGACCGCGACGCTGAGCGAGCGCGGCCACACCCGGAGGACGTGGTACTCGATGGCGGGTCCCGTCACCGGGCCGAGCACCAGCACGATCTCGCCGAAACCGGCGGCGACGGCGTCGGACGCCGTCAGGTCGATAACCGCCTCGCCGTGCAAGCCGATCGGTGCCAGCGGCTTGCAGCCGCCGTACCGCTTGGCGAGACCTGCCGCGAGGATCACCGCGACCGGCTGCTCGGCAGCGCTCACGCGTCCCACCGCAGCACGGCGCTGGCCCAGGTCATGCCGCCGCCGAAACCGGACAGGAGCACGATGTCGCCGAGGTGCAGGCGGTCCGTCTCGGCCGCGTGCGCGAGGGCGAGCGGGATCGACGCCGAGGACGTGTTGCCGTACCGGTCGATCGTCATGACGTACCGGTCCTCGGTGATGCCGAGCCGAGCCGCCGCCGCGGTGATGATGCGGGCGTTGGCCTGGTGGGGGACGAACAGGTCGACGTCGTCGGGCCCGAACCCGGCGCGCTCGAGCGCCGTCAGCGACGACTCGAGGACGGCGCGCACGGCGTGGCGGAAGATCTCCTTGCCGTTCATCCACAGGTGGCCGCCGTGCTCGCACCGCAGGAGGTGTCGCAGCGAGCCGTCCGCACCCAGGTGCCAGCCGAGGAGCTGGGAGGGCCCGTCGGTGGCCTCGAGGACCACGGCGCCCGCTCCGTCGCCGACCAGCACCGCGAGGGTCCGATCGTCCCAGTCGGTGATGCGCGACAGGGTCTCGCTCCCGATCAGCAGCACCCTGCGGGCCCCGGCCATGATCAGCCCGTGGGCGGTCACCAGGCCGTAGACGAAGCCCGAGCAGGCGGCGTTCAGGTCCATGGCGCCCCCGGCGATGCCGAGCCCGTCCTGGACGGTCGCGGACGTCCCCGGGACGACGGCGTCAGGCGTGGTCGTGGCCAGCACGAGCACGTCGATGTCGGCGGGCGTCACGCCGGCCCGCGCCAGCGCGGCCCGTCCGGCCGCGATGGCCAGCTCCGACGTCGTGCCGCCGATGTGGCGTTCCTTGATGCCGGTCCGTTCGGTGATCCATTCGTCGCTGGTGTCGAGCCGCAGGGACAGGTCGGTGTTGGTGACCACCTTGTCGGGCACGGCGGTGCCCCAGCCGGTGATGCGTGCGCCGGGCATTGGGCTCCTCTTCGGGTGACGGTGTTCGGGGCGGATGGTGCGGTCGGTGTGTCGGTGCGGGCGCCTGGCCGGGCCGCTCGGTCAGCTCGCCACCAGGATGTGCACAGCCGCCATGGCGGTGTCCCCGCCGATGATGCCGCCGGTGTTCACGGCCGCGCCGACCCGGGCGCGCGGCACCTGGCGGCCGGTCGCCACGCCCCGGAGCTGCCAGGTGAGCTCCGCGATCTGGGCGATGCCCGTGGCGGCCAGGGGATGGCCCCGGGCCACGAGGCCGCCGCTCGGGTTGACGGTCACCGCCCGCCCCCCGACGTCGGTGTGGCCGTCAGCGGTGGCGCTCCCCGCTGCGCCGGGCTCGAAGAAGCCCAGCGACTCCAACGCGTAGATCTCCTCGGCGCTGGTGGCGTCGTGGAGCTCGACGACGTCGACGTCCTCGGGGCCGATGCCGGCGGCCTTCCACGCCTCGTCCGCCGCCTCGCGGATGCGGTCGTGGTAGTCGAGGTCACCCGCCCCCGACCGGGCGACGCTGGCGGCGACGCGCGGGGCCCCGCGGGTCGCCCCGGTCGCCACCACCGCCGCCGCCGCGCCGTCGGTGAACGACGAGCACATCAGGCGGGTCAGGCGGCCTGCGACGGTGGGTGCGGCCAGGACCTCGTCGACGGTGACGGTCGTGCGGAACTGCGCGAGCGGGTTGCGCGCCCCGCAGCGGCGCGCCTTCACGGCGGCGGCGGCGATCTGGGCGAGGGTGGTGCCGCGCTCGGTCAGCTGGCGCTCCACCCATGTGGCGTTGAGCCCCATGAGGAGGCTGCCGGCGCCGTTGGGGTGGGCCGCCCGCAGCGCCTCGCGCTCGTCCGCAGGCAGGCCGTCCTCGACGCCGCCGAGCGTTGCCGACCGGTCGCCGGTCCACATCTTCTCGACGCCGACGACGAGGACGGGGCTGCGTCCTCCGGCCGCCGCCATCGTCGCGAGGTGGAGGGCGGACGACCCGCCGGCGCACGAGTTGTCGACGTTGACCACCGGGGCCCCGGCCAGGTCCAGGCCGCGCAGCCAGGACTGGCCACGGATGCAGCCCTGGCCGCTGAGGCGCCCTCCGGTGGCGTTGGCGAAGACGACCAAGCCCACGGCGGACGGCTCCAGACCCGCGTCGGCGAGCGCGGCGGCTGCGGCTTCGAGCGCCATCTCCCCGGGCTCGCGGTCACGGCGCTCCATCGTGGTCATCCCCACCCCGACGACGTGCGTGGCCTGGTTCACCGGTACCTCGATTCTGGTGGCTGTTCGAGTGGCGGTCTCGTCCCGACGACCGTCACCGGGATCCGCCACCGGCGGCCTCCGATCACGACGGACCGGGCGTCGCCGCCAGGGTCGTGCGATCGGCCGGTGTGCGGGCGACGGGCGTGGCCGGCCGTGCCGGCCACGTGCCTGCGCCGTCCGACGGCAGAGCGGTTGACGGGCCCACAGTACCTCGGCGTGGTCCGGCCGGGGCCAGACCGGCACCCGGGCCGTCCCCGAGGATGTCGGCGAGCGCCGTTGCCAGGTCCTCGAACTGTACCAGCGGGGCGTCGTCGGTCACGAAGGCGACCACGTGGTCGGCACCGGCCTCGACCCACCGGGCCACGCGGGCGGCGCACTCGCGGGCCGTCCCCGCCACCAGGTGCCGGGCGAACGCCCGCGGCGGCAGGCGGTAGAGCGAGGACATCCACGCCGCGCCCCGGTCGAGCGCCCGTCCGGCCGCGCCGGGCGCCCCTCCGGCCAGCGAGACGAAGACGACGATGGACGCCACCAGGGTGCCGGGGTCCCTGCCGGCGTCCTCGCGCCGCGCCGACAGCGAGCCGAGGGCGGCGTGGTACTCGTCAGGGGCCAGGAAGAGGGGCATCCAGCCGTCGCCGAGCCGAGCGGCGCGGTCCAGCGCCGCCGGCGACGAGCCGCCGAACCAGACGGGCACGTCGCCGGCGACCGGCCGCTGGCGGTAGCGCGCCTCGTCGGTGCTGCCGGTGGTGCCGCTGCCGGTGGTGGTGCTGCCGGTCGTGGTGCCGCCGGTGGTGCCGCTGCCGGTGGTGCCGCTGCCGGTGGTGGTGCTGCCGGTCGTGGCGTCGTGCGGCGCGGCGCCGTGGCCAGCGTCGGCCGCCGGCACCGGTCCACCCGGGTGCGCCGCCAGCCCGCCGCTCCACAGGCTCCGCAGGTCGGCCACCTGGGCGTCGAGGCGGCGGCCGCGGGCGGCGTAGTCCCGGCCGGCCGCCTCGTACTCGCCGGGATGCGAGCCGACGCCCAGGCCGAGCACGAAGCGGCCCGCCGACAGGTCCTGCAGCGACGCTGCCTGCTTCGCCACCACGCCGGCGTCGCGGAGGGGGAGCTGCAGCACGGCCGACCCGATCGTGCACCGTTCGGTGGCGGCAGCTGCCACCCCGAGAGCGGTCAGGCACTCCACCACGGGACCGTGCCAGAAGAGGTGGTCGCAGGCCCAGACTCCGCCGGCTCCGGCGCGCTCCGCCCCGGCGGCGACGGCGGCCAGGCCGGCGGCCGTGGGCGGGGCTGCGGCCTGGGGAACGGTGGGCAGCATCAACCCGAGCGTGCCGAGCCCGCCTGGACGGCGCGTGTGCTGGGCGGCGGGCGGCACGGACCGATGCTATCGGCACCGGCGGGCCCTGCTGGTGTCGCACGCGCCACCACGGGGGTGCTCGCGCCCGTCCGCGGTCCGGTCCCGGACGCCGTCCCCTGCCGCGTCGGCGACCGCCCAGGGCACCTGCGCCAGCCGGCAGGGCGGGTCGGTGGCCGCCCGCGGCACGGTCAGGTCGCGGTTCCCGGCAGAATGGTGGCATGGACGCCACGACGCCGAGCGACGAGGAGCAGGCCGAGCGCCGCCGCGCCCTCGAGGAGCTCCTCGACATGATGCGGCCCGCGGTCCAGGCCGACGGGGGTGACCTGGTCCTGGTGCACGCGGACGTCGTCACCGGGGTGGTCGAGGTGCAGCTCCAGGGCGCGTGCAGCAGCTGCGCGATCTCGTCGGCGACGCTGCAGGGCGGGGTGGAGCGGATCCTGCGCGACCGCCTGCCGTGGGTGACCGAGGTGACCGGCGGTGTCGACGAGGACGTCGACCCGCTGGTCAGCGCGGCGGCAGGACGCGGCGCCTACGTGCCCCGCTGGTAGCGGCGCCCGACGGCCGGGACGGGGCGCCGGGGCCAGGCGTGGTGCAGACTGGCGCCATGTGGAGCCGCCACGCCGTCGCGGCAGCATCCATGGGCACGGCCGCCGTGCTGGCCCACGCCCTGCCGTCGGTGACGGTGCTGGGGACGTTCGCGCCGTCGCCGCCGGCGGTCCTGCCCGCAGGCTGGTGCCGGTGGCGGTGGCCGGCGTCCGGGGCGGCCGGCGCCCTGGCGCTCACCTTCGACGACGGTCCCGACCCCCTGACCACGCCGAGGACCCTTGACCTGCTCGACGAGCTGGGCCTGCGGGCGACGTTCTTCCTGGTCGGCGGCGAGGTCGACCGGTACCCGGCACTCGCCGCCGAGATCGCGGGCCGTGGCCATGGCGTCGCCGTCCACGGGCACGGGCACCGGCACCACCTCCTCCGGTCGCCGGGCTGGGTGTGCGCGGACACGGCTCTCGCCGTGGCCGCCGTCGGCCGGGCGACGGGCGTGGTGCCCCGCTGGTACCGACCGCCGTACGGCCAGACCAGCATCGGGACCGTCCGGGCGGCGCAGCGGCACGGGCTGCAGGTGGTGCTGTGGTCGCGCTGGGGGCGCGAGTTCGCCGAGCGGTCGGCCGGCCCGGTCCTGGAGCGGCTGCGGCCCGGCCTGGTGGCGGGCGGGGTCCTGCTGCTGCACGACAGCGACCGCTACGCCCGGCCGGGCACGGCGGCGCTCACCCACCAGGTGCTCCGACCGCTCGCCGGCGAGCTCGCCCGTCGCCAGCTGGTCAGTGTCCCCCTCGACGAGCTGGACCGGCGGTCCGCGGCGGCGGAGGCGGCGTGAGCGCTCCGGCCGCGGACGTGCCGGGGCCTGCGGACCCGCCGATGCCTGCCGGCTCGCCGCCGCCGGCACCGCTGCCCTCTGGCGGCGAGGGCTGGCGGGCGCTGGTGCTGACCGGGTCCATCGGGCGGGGCCAGGACTCGGCCGCGGAGGCGTGCCAGGCCGCGCTGGTGGCTGCCGGCGGTTCGGCGTCGATCTTCGACTGCATGGTCCTGCTCGGCGAGACGGGCCGCCGGCTGGGTGAGGCGGCGTTCCGGCGAGCCCTGTCGGCGGCACCCGTCTACGACGCGCTGCACTTCTCGCAGCTCCGCAGCGACAGCGCGCTGGCCGAGCGCATGGAGGAGGCCGCCGCGTCCAGGCTGGTGCCGCGCCTCCGGCGCGAGATCGAGCGGAGCGGGGCGCAGCTGCTGGTCTCGGCCTTCCCCACGGGCGCGGGGGCGCTCGGGCGCCTGCGCCAGGAGATGCCGCGCCGGCGGGTGGTGGTCGTCTGCACCGACGCCGCCGCGCACCGGCTGTGGGCGCACCCGGCGGTCGACCGCTACGTCGTGTTCTCCGAGATGACGGCCGGGACGATACGCCAGTACCTGCCGGCAGCGGACGTGGTGGTGCTGCCGCCGGCGGTCCGGCCAGCGTTCTTCAGCGCGCCGGGCCGGGCCGAGGCCCGTGACGCGCTCGGCATCGACCGTGCCGTCCCGTGCGTGCTGCTCATGGGCGGCGGCTGGGGCATGGCCCGGCTGGTCGACGCGGCAGCCGGGCTGGCCGGTGCCGGCTACCGGGTGCTGGCCGTCGCGGGGAGCAACCGGGCGCTGCGCCGGCGGCTCGAGGCGCTCGCCCGGGGCCTGCCCCGGCACGGCGGCTCGGGGGTCACGGTCTACGGCTACACCACGGAGGTGCCGGCCCTCATGGCCGCGTGCGACGTGGTCGTGACGACCCCGGGCCAGACCTGCCACGAGGCGCGCGTCATGCGGCGGCCGCTGGTGGTGCTCGACGCGGTACCCGGCCACGGCCGCGAGAACCTCCTCCTCGAGATGGTGCGCGGCGGCGCGCTGGCCTGCACCCCCCGTCCGTCGTCGGTGGTCGCCGGGGTTGCCTCGGTGCTCGACGGGGCCGTCGACGCCGACGCGCCGTGGCCCGTCCGGAGCGCCGAGGCGTGGGGGGAGCAGTTCCTCTCCGCCGTCTCCGACCTGGTCGACGGGGCCACGGCCGACCCCGGTGGCAGGCGCGGCCGCGGGCCCGAGGCGCTCGCCGGCGGCCCGGCCTGAGCCGGCGTTTGCGCCGGTGGCCCCGGACGGGCGAGGCTGGTCGGCCATGGTCGCCCTCGTCACGCCGCGGTGCCGTGCCTGATCTCGCCCAGCGGTCGGCGGGGGCGCGCCCGGCCATGGCGCAGCGGTCGTCCGAATGGGTCGTGGCGATGCGGGAGTCGTGGGAGCGCAGCACCCGCATCACGGTGCCGCCCGAGGTGCCCGCGGCCCCGCCGTCGACACCCGACGGCATCCGCGTCGCCCTGCTGGTGTACCGGGGGAACCCTCGATGCGGCGGCCAGGGCGTCTACACCAGGCACCTGGCCCGCGAGCTGGTGGCCCTCGGGCACAGCGTCCAGGTGCTGGCCGGCCAGCCCTGGCCCGAGCTCGACGCCGGGACCGGCTTCACGCCGGTCCCGGGGCTCGACCTGTACCGAGACCCCGATCCCTTCCGGGTGCCGCACCCTCGCGAGCTGCGGAGCGCGGCGGACGCCGCCGAGCTGGCGATCATGTGCGCAGCCGGTTTCCCCGAGCCGCGGACGTTCTCGTGGCGGGCGCGGCGCTTCCTCGCCGCCAACCGCCACCGCTTCGACCTCGTGCACGACAACCAGTGCCTCGGGTCCGGCCTGCTCGGCATGCTCGACGACGGCTGGCCGCTGGTGGCCACGATCCACCACCCGATCACCGTGGACCGCGAGCTCGCGCTCGCCCACGCCGAGGACTTCAAGCGCCGTCTGGGGCAGCGGCGATGGTTCGGCTTCCTCGGCATGCAGATGCGCGTCGCCCGCCAGCTGCCGCGGATCGTCACCGTGTCGGACTCGTCGCGCACGGACATCGCCGGGCAGCTCGGCGTCGACCCGGGCCGGATGACGGTGGTGCCCGTCGGCGTCGACCACACCGTGTTCCGCCCACGGCCCGAGCGACCCCGCGTCCCCGGGCGGATCATGGTCACCTCGTCGAGCGACGTCCCGATGAAGGGCCTGGTGCCCCTGCTGCACGCGGTGGCCAAGCTCCGCACCGAGCGCGAGGTGGAGGTGGTCGTCATCGGCCACCCCCGTCCCGGTGGCAGGGTCGACCGGACCATCGACGAGCTGGGGCTCGCGCCGGCGGTCCGGTGCGTGACCGGCGTCAGCGACGACGAGCTCGCCTGCCTCTACGCCGAGGCGCAGGTGGCGGTGGTCCCTTCCCTGTACGAGGGGTTCTCGCTGCCGGCCGTCGAGGCCATGGCGTGCGGGGTCCCGCTGGTGGCCACCACCGGCGGTGCCATACCCGAGGTCGTGGGCACCTCCGGCGAGACGGCCCTGCTCGTCGCCCCGGGCGACGCCGAGGCCCTGGCCGCGGCCCTGCGCCGGGTGCTCGACGAGCCGGTGCTCGCCGCGTCGCTCGGCGAGCGCGGCCGGCAGCGGGTGCTGGGCCGCTTCACCTGGCGCGCCACCGCCGTGGGCACGGCCGAGCAGTACCTCGCCGCGCTGGAGGACCACCGCCGTGGCCTGGGTGGCCGGTGCCGGCCGCCGGCCCGGGCGGAGCGCGAGGGCTGGGCCGAGCAGAGCCGCCGGGCCCGCGCTGCGGTGAGCGGAGCGGGGACGGTCGGGGTCGGGCGGTGAGCGGCGACGGGGCGGGCGGCGCCGGCGGAGGCCGGGGTGCGCCGGGGGCAGGGGAGCGGAGCGCGGCAAGGTGCTGACCGTCGACTACGACCGCCTGGGGCTTCGCCGGGGCGAGCGGCTGCTCGACCTGGGCTGCGGCGGGGGCAGGCACGCCTTCGAGGCGGCGCGGCGCGGCGCGCACGTGGTCGCCCTCGACGCCGGCGCCGAGGAGATCGACGCCGTCCGGGCAGTGCTGGCGGCGATGGCGGAGGCGGGGGAGCTCCGTGCCGGCGGCCAGGCGACGGCGCTGCGCGGGGACGCGCGGCGGCTCCCCTTCCCGGACGGGTCGTTCGACCGCGTGATCGCGGCCGAGGTCCTGGAGCACGTGCCGGAGGACGGCACCGCCATGGCCGAGCTGGCCCGGGTGCTCCGGCCCGGCGGCACCATCGCCGTCACCGTCCCCCGGTTCGGGCCGGAGGTCGTGAACTGGGCCCTGTCGTCGGAGTACCACGACGTGCCCGGCGGCCACGTCCGGATCTACCGGCGCTCGGTGCTGGGACGCCGGCTCCGGTCCAGCGGACTGCGGCCGGTGGGCCACCACCACGCGCACGCGCTGCACTCGCCGTACTGGTGGCTCAAGTGCCTGGTGGGCGTCCGGCGCGACGACCACCCCGCCGTGCGCGCCTACCACCGCATGCTCGTGTGGGACATCACCGACCGGCCTTGGCTGACGCGCCGCGCGGACGCGCTGCTGAACCCGGTCCTCGGCAAGAGCCTCGTCGTGTACGCGGAGAAGCCGGCGTGAACGGTCGCGGCCCGCTCGCAGGCGCGCCCGCCCGCGTGGACGTCGGCAGCCCGGCAGGCGGAGGGGACGGTGCTCGGGCCGGCGCCGTCGCCGCGGTGCCGGGCAACGACGGCGGCCGGAGCGCGCACGCCCCTCCCGCCGGGCTGCGGCACCACGGGCAGCCACCCGGGACGTCGGGGCCGGCCAGCGCCGTGCCCGCGCTCGCCGGCGTGCTCGACGCCGACGAGGTCCGGGCCAGCGCAGCCGCCATCGCCGCCGTGCAGCGTCCCGACGGCATGATCCCCTGGTTCCCCGGCGGGCACAGCGACCCGTGGAACCACGTGGAGGCGGCCATGGCCCTGGACGTCGCCGGACTGGAGGACGCGGCGACCGCCGCCTACCGGTGGCTGGTCGCCCGCCAGCTCCCCGAGGGCGGGTGGTTCAACTACTACCACTGGGACGGCAGCGTGGAGGACCAGCGCGTCGACACCAACGTCTGCGCCTACGTGGCCACCGGAGCGTGGCACCGCTTCCTGCTGCGAGGTGACCGGGGGGCCCTGCAGGAGCTGTGGCCGGCCATCGACCGGGCCATCCGCTTCGTCCTCCGCTGGCAGCAGCCCGACGGGACCGTCCGCTGGTCGGTGGACCCCGACGGCCGGCCCGGCCGGTTCGCGCTGCTCACCGGGTCGTCCTCGATCCTGCACTCGCTGCGCTGTGCCGTGGCGTGCGCCGAGGAGCTGGGTCACGAGCGGCCCGACTGGGAGCTGGCCGCGGGCCGCCTCGCCCACGCCGTGGCGCACCGTCCCGGCGCCTTCGAGCCGAAGGGCGAGTTCGCCATGGACTGGTACTACCCCGTCATCTCCGGCGCGCTGACGGGGGACCGGGCGGTCGCCCACCTGCAGGCGGGCTGGGACACCTTCGTCATGGAGGGCCTGGGCGTCCGGTGCGTCTCGACGGGCCCGTGGGTCACGGCCGCGGAGACGGCCGAGTGCGCCATCGCGCTGGACGCCGCAGGCCGCCGCGGCCTCGCCGCCGCCGTGCTCACCTGGGCGCAGGCGCACCGCCAGGCCGACGGCTCCTACCTGACCGGGATCGTCTACCCGGAGCAGTCGACCTTCCCCGTCGACCAGACCAGCACCTACACCGCGGCGGCCGTCGTGCTCGCCGTCGACGCCGTCTCCCGGACCAGCCCGGCGTCGGGGATCTTCCGGGGCGAGCACCTTCCCGCTGCCGTCGACCTGGACGAGGCGCCGCTCGGGCTCACGGCGAGGAGCGTGCCCGAACCCGGCCGCTGACGGCGGAGCGCCCGCGGTTCGGGGCGCGGCGGGCGCGGTCCGGCGGAGCGCCCGCGGTTCAGGGCGCGGCAGGCGCGATCCGGCGGAGCGCCCGCAGCGAGCCCCAGGCGCCGTCGTCCGACCACTCGCCGGACCGGAGT